>JBLMYE010000239.1:0-4871 GCA_050258115.1 Deltaproteobacteria bacterium
ATCCGGTAAATTCTGGCCGATAGTGTGGCATTTCGGCCAGCGATGGGCCGGGGCACCGCTTGTCGCATGACCCGCATCGCGCGTGACGACCGCCCGGTGGGGGATCCGGGCGGCGTGATTCAACTCTGGCGGTTCTGCCGCCGCATGCGATGGCGAGATTTTTGGAGACGAGAAAGAGCCGCTTGGGCGCTGCTGCTGCTACTCGGGTCGAAGCTGCACGGCCTTGGGACCTTTGCCGCGCTTGTCGGGTTCGGTCTCAAAGGAGATGCGCATTCCTTCGGCGAGGTTCTGCAGACCAGACTGCTGGAGCGCCGTTATGTGCACAAAGATATCGTTGCCGCCACCGTCCGGCTTAATGAAGCCGAACCCTTTCTGTTCATTGAAAAATTTGACAGTCCCAGTCTGACGCATCGTTTGCCACCGATTTTGCTGCTCGTCTCTGCTGCCGGCACCGTGCTCACGCGACGACCTCAACTGCGGCGCCATGTCCTATGCGATCAAAGTTTTTTACCTTGCGCAAGGCGCAAATGACACGGTGGGGGACAAATTTACCGCCAGCGGTCTTAACCTTTCCGCTCGATCGGTCCGCACATGGCTTCACGAACGAACGGGTGGACAGCGATCATCGATGACGAAGAACGCCCCGTCTTCCGCAGCGAGACGGCGCGTGAGTTCGGGCATCACCACCTTCAGGCGATCGGCGAGCGTGAATGGCGGATTGATGACGACGAGTCCCGTTCCGTTCAGTCGTTCCGGATCGGCGGGCTGGCGAATGAACAATTCGACGACAAGGATCTTCTCCAGGTGGAGGCTCGACAGCGCAGCCAGGAAGCGGTCGACCGGCCTTAGGGCCTTGATGGGGTACCAGAGCAGGAACGTGCCCGTTGCAAAGCGGCGGAGAGCGGCTTCCAGGCCCGTCACCAATCGCTCGAGTTCACCGGCCTCTTCGAACGGTGGATCGACGAGGACCACGGCGCGGCGCTCTTTCGGCGGCAGCAACGATTTCAGCGCGGTCCAGCCGTCGAGATTGAGGATTTTCGTCTGGCTGTCGCGTGCAAAAAGCCGTGCCAGGCTTCCATGGTCTTCGGGGTGCAATTCGTTGGCGACCAGCACGTCCTGACCGCGCAAAAGCCGCCGGGCGATGAGAGGGCTCCCGGGGTAGGATGTGAGGGTGCCGCCGGGGTTCTCGGCGCCGACGACCTGAAGATAGGGGCCCATGATGGCGCCGGCATCGCCCGGCAGGGCTTCGGGAAGAATGCGGCCGATACCGCCCTGCCATTCGCCCGTTTTGGCGGCTTCCAGGGAGGTCAGGTCGTAGAGGCCGACGCCCGCATGGGTATCGATGACGCGAAACGGCGCCGGCTTGAGCTTCATGTGCTCGATGACGAGCGTCAGCACCAGATGCTTCAGGACATCCGCGAAGTTTCCGGCATGGTAGGCGTGGCGATAGTTCATCGATCGGATGGCTGGCGGCTTTGACGCCCCGAGGGTCGGGGTTCCGCTTCATGCCTTCGTCCCGCGCCCCTGTCACGCACTTGCGCGTGGCCGAGAATGGGGCATAAGCGGCTGGACCAGTCTCCAGGGCCTCATCATGTCCCCAGCAACGGCGTCCCGGGACGCTGCGTCTCAGTCTTCGGGATCATCAGTTCCCACAATCGCCATCGTCGGGCGGCCGAACGTGGGCAAGTCGACGCTCTTCAACCGGTTGACCGGGACTCGGGCGGCCCTGGTGTCGGACCTCCCGGGTTTGACGCGCGACCGGAGAGACGGCGAAGCCGACTTCGAAGGCCACATCCTCCGGATCACCGATACGGCCGGACTGGAAGAGGCTTCGCGCGGCTCGATCGCCGATCGTATGCGCCAGCAGACTCTCGCGGCCGTCGCTGCGGCGGACCTCGTGCTTTTCGTGATCGACGCCAAGGATGGCGTGACGCCGGCCGACGAAGCCTTCGGACGCATCGTGCGGCAGTCGGGCAAGCCGGTGGTGCTGGCGGCCAATAAGAGCGAGTCGCGCTCGTCGGCGGCGGGCTTCTACGAGGCTTTCAAACTGGGGCTCGGGG
Organism: Deltaproteobacteria bacterium; assembly: GCA_050258115.1. GTDB lineage: Bacteria > Pseudomonadota > Alphaproteobacteria > Rhizobiales > Hyphomicrobiaceae > JAGVSR01. Next base: position 2,061 of record JBLMYE010000239.1, read on the forward strand.
AACCGGTCGCGATCTCCGCCGAGCATGGTGAAGGGATCGGCGAGTTGATGGTCGACGTGCTAAACGCGCTCGGTCTGAAGCCGATCGTGAAGCGGAAAGATCCACACGACGAACCCGAAGCAGTTCCGGAGGAGGGGGCAGTAGCTTCCGTCGCGTCGCGACCGCTGCGGGTCGCCATCGTCGGACGTCCGAACGCGGGCAAGTCGACGCTGGTCAATGCGCTTCTGGGTGAAGACCGCATGATCACCGGGCCGGAGCCGGGTTTGACCCGCGACAGCGTCGCGACGGATTTCGAATGGAAGGGGCGCACCGTGCGGCTCTTCGATACGGCAGGTTTGAGGCGCAAGGCGAAGATCTCGGACCTGGCGGAGAAGCTGTCGGCGTCGGATGCCGTTCGTGCCATCCGGTTTGCGGAAGTCGTAGTGCTGCTCGTCGATGCCGAGCATCCGCTCGAACACCAGGACCTCACGATCGGGGATCTCGCGACGAGCGAGGGCCGCGCGTTCGTGGTCGCCGTCAACAAGTGGGACCTTATCGAAAATAAGCAGAAGCGTATGAAAGAGATCCGGGACCTCGTCAGCAAGAGTCTTGCTCAGGTGCCGGGCGTGGCCGTCGTGCCGGTTTCCGCAATCGGTGAGAGTGGGCTCGATAAGCTGATGACGGCCGTCTTCAAGGCTGCCGAGATCTGGAACCGGCGCATTTCGACCTCGGACCTCAACCGCTGGCTTCACGAAGCGCTCGCGCGGCATGCGCCGCCGGCAGCCGCCGGGCGGCGGATCAAGATCCGCTATGTCACCCAGCCCTCCACGCGCCCGCCGACGTTCGTCGCCTTCTGCCAGAGGGCGGACGACATGCCCAAAACCTACCTCAAGTATCTCACCAATAGTCTCAGGGAAACCTTCGGCATGCCCGGTGTGCCGATCCGGTTCAACCTTAGAAAGGGCGAGAATCCTTACGAAAAACCGGGCCGGCGGAAATAGGTGGGAGGTCCGTGAACGCGGCCTGCCGCAGCGGCCATCGGACGCTGGCGATGCTGCGAAGGTGACGCTATTTTCCCGGCCAAGCCGGGATGTCCAGAAACGAACGGGCGTCACTCACGCTCGATACATCGAAAGGTAAGTTCCCATGATCAAGCTGAAGCGCGTTGCCGTGGTGGCCGTGGCTGCGGGCTGCGCTGTGATGGCTGCTTCTCCGGCGTTCGCCGTCAGCGCGAAGGTTCGCGAGGCGTGCGGGTCGGACTACAAGCGGTTCTGTCCGAGCTACGAGCCGGAGTCTGCCAAGGCGCGTCAGTGCATGCGGCAGGTCGGCAAGCGGTTGTCCGTCGGCTGCATCGACGCGCTGGTGGATGCCGGTGAGATCCGCCGGCCCAAGCGCTGATTGCTTCGCGTTGCGGAGTTTACGACGCCCCCGGTTCGCGCCGGGGGCATTTTTCTTTTCGCACGTGACAGCATCTGTACAGAGTCACAGTGGGCGGGAGACATGCAGCGAACCGTTAAGAGGCTGCCATCTCACCGCCCACACAGGCGTCACCACTGAAGGCGCCGCACCGGACCCCGACAGTTAGTCTTCATGCGTGCGTGTTTCAAGATCTCTGCGTGGTGTCTTTGGTGTTTTTTGTTCCGCGCGGCGTCGGCATTACCGTATGACGTACACAAGACGATGCGAGGTGTTGCCGCATGACCGGGATATCGGAAGTGATGTTCTACCATCTCGAGCAGCAGCCGCTCGAGCGCGTCCTGCCGGGGCTTCTGGAAAGGACGCTTCAGCGCGGATGGCGCGCCGTCGTGCAAGCGGGGAGTGCGGAGCGGCTCGAAGCGCTCGATGCGATGCTGTGGACGTACCGCGACGACAGTTTTCTAGCGCATGGCACGGCAACGGACGGCTTTGAGGATGCGCAGCCGATTTTTCTCACGACCGAACCCGTCACTCCGAACGGAGCGGGTGTGCGCTTCCTCGTCGACGGCGCGGACGCACCCGATTATGTGACGCACGTGAGACTGGTCTTCCTGTTCGACGGAAGCGACGAGGAGGCGAGGGTGCACGCGCGTCAGCAATGGAGTGCCGCAAAGGCGGCGGGCTGCAAGGTGAGTTACTGGAAGCAGTCGCCGGAAGGCCGCTGGGAGAACAAGGCCTGAGGGCACGGCCCGAAAATCGGCTCTTGGAATTGAAAAGGAGCGCGCCCACCGGCCGCGCTCCTTTGTCGTTTTCAAATCGGGTCGTCAGGTCCGATCAGCGGCCGTTGATGACGGTGCCGATCTGGCGGACGAAGCTGTCGAAGAAGCCGCCAAGGTTCAGCGGCTGGTTCGCGTGATGGTTGTGGCTGTGCGTGCTCATTATCAAACTCTTTTTTCGGGCCCTGATTTCCAAGGCGATTTTCTGCGAGCCTTGCGCTGTCTACGTGTTCGGCGCTAAACTCTACGTCGATGAATATATATTCTGCAACGCAGAAGTCAAGGCTGCGATGCAGAAATAATTGTCTACAGTGAAGGAATTATTGTTGCAGGACGAACACGACAAATCGCGCCGCGGTCGCAGAGGCATTCGCCGGCAGGATCTGGTCGATGCGGCGCTGGACATGCTGGCGGCGGAAGGCGAGCAAAACTTTTCCGTTCGCAAGCTGGCGACGGCGGTCGGCGTCGACGGTATGACGATCCTGCATCATTTCAAATCGCGGGAGGGCCTGATGCGCGCCGTCGCGGATGCGATGGTGGCGACGCTCGACGTGGAGCGGCCCAAGGGAACTTGGCGCGATATTCTCCTCGAGGTCGCGCAGCGCTATCGCCGGCTGGCGGTCCAATACCCCAAAGCGTT
>JBLMYE010000240.1:0-5488 GCA_050258115.1 Deltaproteobacteria bacterium
GTCGGGCGGGTGTCGGTTGAAAAAAACATCGAAGCCTTTCTCTCGGCGGAGCTGCCGGGAATAAAGGTGGTCGTCGGAGATGGGCCGCACCTGGATTTTCTGACTCGCCGCTATCCCGGCGTGCGCTTCGCGGGGCGGCGGACGGGAGAAGATCTCGCGCGGCATTTCGCATCGGCCGATGTGTTCGTGTTTCCCAGCCGGACGGATACGTTTGGCCTCGTCCTGCTCGAGGCCATGGCCAGCGGGGTACCCGTTGCCGCCTATCCCGTGACCGGCCCCGCCGACATCGTGGAAAACGGGATCAGCGGCGTTCTCGATCTTGATCTGGCTGCTGCGGCCCGGCGTGCGCTGACGCTTGACCGGAGGCGCGTGCGGGAAAGTGCTCTGCGCTTCACGTGGCGCCGCGCTGCCGAAATGTTCATTGCCAACATCCGTCACGCCCGCTCCGCGGTCACGACGAAGCCGGCCGTTGCGGCCGTTTCAGGCCGGGTTGCCGGTGACATCACAAGCGGCGCTGCCGCGAGGGGGAGACCATGAATATCGATCACGCCGAAACGGCCCATATCGCCGCTCGCCGGCGCAGCGGCACTCTCGTCGGGGCCGCGGTCAAACAGAACAGCGTCTTTTCCCGTGCCGGCATCAACGAACGCATGTTCACATTCGCTTTTTCCAACCTCGTCTATCCGCAGATCTGGGAAGACCCCGTAGTCGACCTCAAAGCCATGCAGGTCGAAGCCACGCATCGCATCATGACCATCGCGTCGGGGGGCTGCAATGCGCTGTCCTATTTGACCGCGAACCCGGCAGAGATCGTGGCCGTCGATCTCAATGCGTCGCATGTCGCACTCAACCGGTTGAAGATCGCGGCGGCACAGCATCTGCCGGACTACGAGTCATTCTATTCGCTGCTCGGCGCCGCCGGTGGGAGAGGGAACGTCGAACTCTTCGATCGCCATATCGCCGGGCGCCTCGATGCCAATTCGCGCGCCTTCTGGAACGGGCGTGACATTTTCGGTCGCCGCCGCATCACTTACTTTACCAACGGGTTTCATCGATATGGACTTCTCGGCCGCTTCATCGCCGCAGGCCATATGGCAGCGAAGCTCTATGGCCGCGATCCGCGCAACATGCTGCGGTCCCGTTCGCTGCAGGAGCAGCGCGCAGTCTATGAAGCGGAACTGAAACCGCTCTTCCAGAAGCGGTTCGTGCGCGCTGTTCTCAATCACCGGGCCTCACTGTTCGGATTGGGAATTCCTCCCGCGCAATACGATGCTCTCGCCGGGGGGCGGGCCATGCACGAAGTCGTCGAAGAGCGCCTAAGGCGTCTCGCGTGTGATTTCGATCTGAAGGACAACTACTTCGCCTGGCAGGCCTTCGCCCGGGGTTATGGACCGCGGGAAAACGCGCCGCTGCCGCCGTATCTGGAGCGCGTGCATTTCGCGGCCATCCGCGATCGCGCTCACCGCATCCAGGTCCGCAATGTTTCCTTCACCGAGCAACTCGCCGGCTGGCCGGCGGCTCATGTGGATCGGTTCGTTCTTCTCGATGCCCAGGACTGGATGAACGACGAGACGCTCACGCAGTTATGGACTGAAATCACGCGCACGGCCCGGCCAGGGGCGCGGGTCATCTTCCGCACGGCGGGTGAGGCGACCATCCTGCCCGGCCGCATTCCGGATTCCATCCTCGGTCGCTGGAGATACGAGGATGCCGCCTCGCGCGAATGGACCACGCAGGACCGGTCGGCCGTCTATGGAGGATTTCACCTCTACGTGTTGAAGGACAACGTATAATGACCGGGACTCTTTTGTCCGATGCCGAGCGCATGGACCGGCACTACCAGTACCAGAGATTCATCTACGACCTGACCCGCACCCATTATCTGATTGGCCGCAAGCATCTGATTGAAGAGCTCAGGCCGGGGCCGGGAGAGAAGGTTCTCGAGATCGGGTGCGGTACGGCCTGGAACCTCATTCGCATCGCCCGGCGGTATCCAGAAGCGGAGGTGTTCGGCGTCGATGTGTCGAATGCGATGCTGGACACGGCACGTGCGTCCGTGAGGCGGCATGGTTTGGCCGGGAGAATTCGCGTCGCCCAGGCTGATGCGACCGCTTTCTCAGGACGACAGGCCTTCGGCGTCCCGGAATTCGATCGTCTCTTTTTCTCCTATGCCCTTTCGATGATACCGGGATGGCGCGATGCTCTTTCGGCCGGCGTCGCCCATCTGGCGCCCGGTGGCCAGCTGCATATCGTCGATTTCGGCCAGTGCGAGAAGCTGCCTGGTTCATTCAAATCAGTGTTCTTCCGATTTCTTCAACATTACACGGTCACACCGCGGGCCGACCTGGAGCAGACCTGCGAGCGCGTTTGCGCGGATCAGAGATTGTCGCTGTCTTTCCGCCGTCTGCACCGGGGTTACACGGATTACGCGGTTCTAAGCCGGTCGCCGCGTTAGGATAGACAGGCCCGGCAGGTCAACCGCCGCTTCAGGAACAACAAGCCATGGACTGGATTGCACTGGGTCTCATGATTTTTGCAGGTTTCGTTACGGCTCTGCATCTCGTCACGGCGTACATCTCGATGGGGAGGGTTCGTCAGTCGGCCCGCACGCCGCTGAAAGGCGGGGTCCGGGCGAACGAGGGGGTGACCATCATCCGGCCCGTGTGTGGCGTCGATCCGTTCGAGGAGGCGACACTCCGGTCGACCTTCGAGCTGACCTATCCGCGAGTCGAGATCATCTTCTGCTGTGCCCGGGAGCAAGATCCGGTCGTTCCCCTGATCCGCTCTCTGATCGCGGCATACCCCGGCGTGCCCGCGAGGCTTCTCATCGGCGATGATCGCATCTGCGCCAATCCGAAGTTGAATAACTTACTGAAGGGTTGGAAGGCGGCTTCCACGCCCTGGGTCATCATGGCGGACAGCAATGTGCTGATGCCAAAATCATACGTCGAAGAGATGCTCGGCTGTGTCGACCGTGGAACCGGGCTGGTGTGCTCGCCGCCGGTCGGCAGTCAGCCACACGGGTTCTGGGCCGAACTGGAATGTGCGTTTCTCAACACGTATCAGGCTCGCTGGCAGCTTTCGGCGGACGCAGCCGGTTTCGGGTTTGCTCAAGGCAAATCCATGCTCTGGAGGAAGGACGATCTTGATGCCGCGGGCGGGATCGGGGCTCTGGCGCTGGAAATAGCCGAAGATGCTGCTGCGACGAAGATCGTGCGCGGCCGGGGGCAACGGGTGCGTCTCGTCGATCGGCCATTCGCGCAGCCGCTTGGTGGTCGCACGGCGCGGCAGGTCTGGGACCGGCAGGTCCGCTGGGCTCGGCTCAGAAGAGCGACGTTCCTGCCCTTCTACATTCCCGAGGTTTTTGCGGGCAGCGTGCTTCCCGTTCTTGCGAGTGCCGGCGCGGCGGGGCTGGTGGGAGAAGATCCGATCCTTGCTGCGGCCATAGTCCTCACGATCTGGCTCACCGCGGAGGCCGCATTGGCCCGGTGCGCCGGGTGGCATATGAGTTGGTGGTCTCCTTTGGCCTGGCTGGCCAGGGATCTCGCGCTGCCGGTCATCTGGCTGCAGGGGCTGGCGGGAAGCAGCTTCACGTGGCGCGGCAATGAGATGACCGTCGCGCAACCGGTGCCATGATGGCGGGCGTGCCAACGGCGCCTAGGAGCGTGAGAATTTAAGAAGGGCCTTCTGTGCAACAGATGCGTAGGTCATGATGATGATGAGCTCGATGACGAAGTAGACGGTCAGAAATCCGACGAGGATCGTGAGCCCTTCCGTATCGAGCAGCCCCTTGCCGAGCAGCAGGGCGACCGCGATGTTGCGCACCGCGCTCTCGATAATCACGGCATGCCGGTCCGCCGCCGGAATACCGATCGTCGCGACGTGGCCGGCGGCCATCGCCAGGACGATGAACAGGGCTGAAGATGCGGCGATGTCGCGGGCGAGATTGCCCAGCTGGCCGCTCATTGAAATGATGCTCAGCGTCAGCACGATGGCAATAAGGACAAATGACAGCGTTCTCAAATGCGTTCCGTGACGGCTGACGAATTCTGGCATGCGCCGTTGCAGCATCGCGCCGGCCGACAGGGGCACGCACATAAACAGGAGAAGCTGGCCGAGGATATGGGTGGTCGGTATCGCAGCCAGCCCGAGCATCGACTCGGAGTAACGGGGGAAGACACTCAACCACGCTGGAATCGTGAGCAGACACAGCAGCGTTGAAAGCGCCGTGATCAGTGCGGAAAGCGAGACGTTTGCCCGGGCAATGTAAGTGTAATAGGTCGAGATCCCTCCACCCGGACAGAGTGACAGCAGTATGACGCATACGGCGACGCGCTGCGCGGGTGCCGTGGCGGAAACGACTGCAAGGCCGACCGCAGGGGTGATTAGAAGTTGTCCCAGAGAGCCCGTCAGGACAGCCCGGGGCGAATGGCGCAGAGCGGGCAAGGATTCGAAAGTTATTTCCGTTCCTGCAATAAACATGAGCAGAACGACACAAATCGGCACGCCGAAGTCTATGAGTTCTGAAAGCACGTTCGAGTCCTTTGCCAGCAGTCCCGCACCAATTGCGCCGAGGCGCGGGCTTCATATCATGCTTTGAGGCAGAGGAGCGTCTCCAGCGCAATCGGCGGAGGTCAGAAATAACCCTCCTGCTTCTTCTTTTCCATCGCGCCGACTTCATCATGGTCGATCATGCGGCCCGCCCGCTCGGATTTTCGCGCGTTAAAGACTTCGTTAAGTAGCGACGGCAGATCGGTGGCCGTCGATTCTTCGGCGGCTGTGTTGGGCCAGCAGCCCAGCGTGCGGAAGCGGACGTGGCGCGGAACGACGGGCTCGCCCGGTTGAACAAGTCCTTCGCCTTGGGGTACGAGCAGAAGGCCGTCGCGTTCGATGGTCGGGCGTTCCGCTGCGAAGTAGAGGGGAACGACATCCAACTGTTCCCGTGCGATGTAGCGCCAAACGTCGCGCTCGGTCCAATTGGAGAGGGGGAAAATGCGCGCCGTCTGTCCAGGCCCGAGTCTGCCATTGAGGAGGGTCCACATTTCGGGGCGCTGCTGGCGCGGGTCCCAGCGGTGGTCTTGGGACCGGAACGAGAACACCCGCTCCTTGGCGCGGCTTGCTTCCTCGTCGCGCCGCGCACCGCCGAACGCGGCGTCGAAGCCGTGTGCATCGAGGGCCTGCCTCAGCGCCTCGGTTTTCATCACGTTGGTATAGGTGGACGGTGTGAAATCGAACGGGTTGATCCCGCGCGCGAGGCCCTCTTCGTTCACATGCACGATGAGATCGGCGTCCCCGCGTGCGGCAACCTTGTCGCGAAATTCGTACATTTCGCGGAATTCCCAGGTCGTGTCGACGTGCAGCAGCGGGAACGGTAACCGTGAAGGCCAGAAAGCCTTGCGTGCCAGATGCAGCAGAACGGTCGAATCCTTGCCCATGGAATAGAGAAGCACGGGCTTGCGGAATTGCGCGGCGGCCTCACGCAGAATGT
>JBLMYE010000241.1:0-4871 GCA_050258115.1 Deltaproteobacteria bacterium
GCGACCGTGCCGGCGGTGCCAGTCGATCAGGCGTTGCGCGAAGGAGGGCGTCATGGAGCGGGTGATGGGAATCGAACCCACGTATGCAGCTTGGGAAGCTGCCGTTCTACCATTGAACTACGCCCGCGGGCGCGACACCGTTACCATAGCCGCGCCGCGAGAAACAAGGCATCCGCGAGCACCTTGCTCATGGAAGGTCCCGGAGCGTTTCCGCTCCGGGCCTCTCCGAGCCGTTGCCGTTACTTGCGCGCGACAAGGGCGTCGCGAATTTCCTTCAGATAGATTTCCGTCTGCGTCGGCTCGGGAGCAGCCGGAGCCGGAGCCGGCTTCTTCATCGAGTTGATGGCTTTAACGAGCAGGAAGATCGCAAAGGCGGTGATCAGGAACTTGATCACGGCGTTGAGGAACAGCCCGTAGCGGATGGACACCCCGTCGCCCGTCGGCGTGGGGAGCGTGACCCCGAGAGACGAAAAGTCGACGCCCGCCATGGCATAGCCAATGGGCGGCATCATGATGTTGTCGACGAGCGTGGAAACGATGGGCGCGAACGATGCCCCCATGATGACGCCGACTGCAAGGTCGACGACGTTGCCCCGCATCGCGAATTCGCGGAATTCTTGAATGACGCCCATGGCGATCTTCCCCTTAAATCTAGGCCGGCAATCATGCGATCATGACCGCGGGCAATGCCATGCGAGATCCCACTGAAGCGGCGACTCGCACAAGGGGGACGATAGGCAACCTTTTTCACTCGGACAATCGCCGCCGCCAGAGGAGGTGCCGACGGCCGGGATCGAAGGCGGAGGCCCCGTGATTGGGGCTAAGTGGCATTCCGCGGCGTCCGGCCAAAGAAAAGGCGGAAACCTGCCCGCAGATGCCTCAGGAGCGGACGAAAAAAGTCTGTTGAGCGGGTGCGATCCCGTGCGGATCGAGCCGGGACGAGGGGGGCACATGATAGAACGCAGGGAACGCAAACCCTATTGGCGGCATACCAAATGGCAGATGATGGCCAGTCTCGCGCCGTTTCTGGCCGTCATCATCATTCTGCCGCTCTATGCCGATCGGCTGAATTCCAACAAGTTTCTCGGCTTTCCGCTGGGCTACTTTCTGGCCGCTCACGGCCTCGTTCTGATTGCCGTCGTGACGGTGGCGAGTTTCGTGCGCCAACAGGACGCGATCGACCATTGGCATGGCGCGCATGAGGATAACTGACCGGCATGGCGATCCTGTCACCATCGCGCGCTGTTAATCCGCGGCTTGGTTCTTATTTCGGGATTTTCCTGAGCGGCTTCGCCGCGATCGCGCTTATGAGTCTCATCCTGTATGGGCTCGGGGTCGACCCTGCGATGCTCAGCATCGCAATGTTGTTGTGCCCCATCGGGCTTTATGGGGCGATCGGGATTGCCGCGCACACATCTGACCCGCTCGACTTCTTTGCCGCCGGTCGCCGTGTTCCCGCGTTCTTCAACGGACTGGTTCTCGCGATGACCGCGTTCGGAGCGACAGGCGTTGTGGCCCTCACCGGTCTCTTTTTTCTGGTAGGGTTCGACGCACTTTTCATCGCCATCGGGGCGCTCGCCGGCTTCGTGATCATGGCCGTGCTGCTGGCCCCATTCCTGCGCAAGTTCGGAGCCTTTACGATCGCGAGCTATCTTGGCCGCCGCTTCGAGAGCCGGCCGCTCCGGCTCGTTGCCGCGGTCATCGTCAGCGTGCCGATGCTGATGGTGCTGGCAGCCGAACTGCGCTTTGCAGCCGAAGCGGCGGTCCTTCTCGGGGGATGGAGTCACGGTCAGGTTTTTCTGCTCCTCTTTGCCGTCCTGCTGGCCACCTGCGCGACCGGCGGTATGCGTTCGATGACGTGGAGCGGCGTGGCGCAGAGCCTTGCCGCCTTTACCGCGTTGATGGTTCCTGTGATCGTGGTGGCCGCCATTGTCACGACCATGCCGGTGCCGCAGCTCACCTACGGGCCAGTATTGCGCGCCATTGGTCGCAACGAAGCGGCCCAGGGTCTCCCCATCATTCTGCCGCCGCTGATGGCCTTCGATCTTCCCGGTCCCGAACTCCAGCCGATCATGAAGCGCTTCGCCGATCCGTTTGGCGCTGTGGGATCGGCGGCCTTTGTTTTCGGGACCTTGTCGATGATGGCGGGAATTGCCTCCGCCCCTTGGCTGCTGCCGCGTCTGGCTGCGGCGCCGGGTGTCTACGAAGCTCGCAAAACACTGGGCTGGGCCACCTTCATTTTCGGCATCGCCGTGTTGACGGCGTCCTCGATAGCCGTTTTTCTCCGCGACTATCTGATGGACCTGATCGTCACTCCGGGGCCGGCCATCGTGCCGCCGTGGCTGGCGGATCTTGCCAAACGGGGTTTTGCCAGCATCACCGAGACCGGCACACAGTTCACGACCCAGAGCATCAGTTTTGCCCGTGACAGCATCGTCCAGAGCCTGCCGGTCGCGGCCCAGCTGCCCCCCGTCGTCCTCGATCTTTCCCTTGCTGCGATCGTGGCCGGCGGGCTCGTCGCCGCGAGCGCCGCGACGACGGCGCTGGGGCACGTCCTCTCCGAAGATCTCTTGTTCGGCAGCTCCTGGGACCCGCCTCATGGACCGGTCAGGCTGCACGCAGCGCGCGGTGGCATAACTATCGCCGCCGCATCCGGTATCCTGGCGGCCGCCTATGTGTCCACCGACCCGCTGCGGTTGATGCTGTCCGCGCTTGCCATCGGGGGCTCGGCGCTCTTTCCTGTGCTGGTGCTGTCGATCTGGTGGAAACGGATGAACGCGTTCGGCGCGACGGCCGGCCTGCTGACCGGGTTTTTCGTGGCCGTTCTCGTGATCGCCGGGGGCCAGGCCGACACCGCGGCGATTCCGGGAGCGCTGGCGGCCGTGGTCGGCGTGCCGGCAGCGACCGCGGCAATCGTTGCGGTCACCTATGCGACCCCCGCCCCCCGTCGCCATGTGCTGGAACTGGTCCGCGATATTCGCGTGCCAGGCGGCGAGATCCTTTACGATCGCGAAATGCGCACGCAGCGGCTGAAGAAGCAACGGCAACTCGGCTGACGACCACCTCCCAAAGACAGGCGATTTGGGGTAGCTTGCGAAAAATGGAGCTCCCCTGAGGTCGCACGCGGTCCGGCTTGGCTTGCGTCTGCAAGGTGATTTCGTCAACCGCACGGAAGAATAGACCCGGGCGGCGAGGCGGGTCTGCCCTATGATGAGTTCGATGACGATCGAAACTGAAAAAATCCGCTGCCCGTCCCGCGCCCGGTGTGGGGAGGATAATCTCCCATGATGCCGATCACGTCCGGTGCGCCTGTACGCACCGCAGGTCACAAGCCGCGCATCCTCGTTGCCGACAAAAATCCGGTCGTGCGAACGGGGCTTGCCGAAATCGTTGCCCGCGATGGCCGCTTCGAGATGGTCAACACCGTGGCAACAGGCGGCGCGTTCATCGCGGCCTGTACCGAGGGCCAGGTGGACATCGGTCTAATCGGTTGGTCGCTGCCCGACATGACCGGCGGCGACGTTCTCGAAATTTTGAAACGCCGCCAGATCCCTGCCCGGGTCATCATCTACACGGGCGAGGCCGTCTCGGACGTTCTGCGCCAGACCATCAAGTCCGGCGCATGGGGTTTCATTTCCAAAAGCGACGAGCCTCCGGTTCTGCTCGACACCATCTCTTGGGTTGCGCGGGGGCGGCTTTGCTTCCCATACGTCGACCTGGAGTCGCTGTCGCAGGACCCGCTGGAAATGCTGACGTCGCGCGAAAGAGAGTTGCTCGCGGCTCTCGCCAATGGCTGGTCGAACCTTCAGATCGCATCGCGCATTGGCATCTCACGCAATACCGTCAAATATCACCTCAAGAATCTCTACGACAAACTCGGCGTGAACAATCGCGCCATGGCGGTTGCCCTTTACATGTCTAAGACGAGCCGCTCACCGCTTCAGGAAATGTCTTGAGGGTGGGTTTTGAACCACCCATCTGGGCAGTCCCATTCCAACCCCGTCCGGTTTCAATCCCACCCATTTGAGCCGTAAATCCTTCCGCGCGGGTATTGTGACCGCCTAAGCAATCGTCAATCTTGCGCGCCACCAGCCGACGGTATGCGCAAGGCCCTTCGCGGGGGTTTGCTTACTGCCGCGGCCCGGCAGATTTCTTCACCTGCAGCGAATGCCGCGCCTGAAGGCGTCCACTCAAGAGACGCTCGACTTCGCGACGCCGCCGCGAGTTCCGAACGACAGACTGGAGGATTGATCATGTCCGTCACACCGCATCTCTTCATCCCGGGTCCGACCAACATTCCCGACGCCGTCCGCATGGCCATGAACGTGCCGATGATCGACATGCGCTCGGGCGAATATCCCAAGCTGACGCTGCCGATCTTCGAAGACCTGAAGAAGGTGTTCAAGATGAAGGACGGGCGCGTCTTCATCTTCCCGTCCTCCGGCACGGGCGCGTGGGAATCGGCCATTCAGAACGCGCTGAAGCCGGGCGACAAGGTTTTGATGAGCCGCTTCGGACAGTTCTCGCTGCTCTGGGTCGACATGGCAGAGCGCCTCGGACTGAAGGTCGAGCTTTGTGACGAAGAGTGGGGCACGGGCGTTCCGCTGGAGAAGTACGCCGACATCCTGGCCAAGGATAAGGCGCACGAGATCAAGGCCGTGTTCGCAACCCACAACGAAACCGCAACGGGCGTGACATCGGATATTGCCGGCGTGCGCAAGGCGCTCGACGCCGCTAAGCATCCCGCTCTCCTGATGGTCGACGGCGTGTCGTCCGTCGGATCGCTCGACATGCGCATGGGCGAATGGGGCGTCGACTGCTGCGTTTCCGGTTCGCAGAAGGGCTTCATGCTGCCGACGGGCCTCGGCATT
>JBLMYE010000242.1:0-6295 GCA_050258115.1 Deltaproteobacteria bacterium
GTACTCACCGTCGCCGACCTTCTGGCGTGGCTCGGAAGTAGAGGCCCCGGTTTTGAGGATGCGTTTGCCAGACCGGGCGTCATTCGAACCGCCATCGACAAGCGCCACGTAAAGGCCGAAACGCCGATCGCCGGCGCCCATGAAATTGCCTTTTTTCCTCCTGTGACGGGAGGTTGACGGATGGTCGTGCGCGTCCAGCCTGAGGATTTCGACATTGCCGCCGAGATCGCCGCGCTCAGCACGGGGCAGACGGATATTGGCGCGGTGGTGACATTCACCGGGCTCGTGCGGGGGGCCTCCGGGGGCCGCGAACTGACCTCGATGACGCTCGAGCATTACCCGGGCATGACCGAAGCCGAACTCGAAGCCATAGAGGCTGAAGCGCGAACCCGCTGGCCCTTGCGGGCGAGCCTCATCGTTCACCGGATCGGCGAACTGTTTCCCGGCGACCGGATCGTACTCGTCGTCACCGCCTCGCCGCACCGCGACGCAGCCTTCCAAGCTGCTGAATTCCTGATGGATTATCTGAAGACCCGGGCCCCCTTCTGGAAGAAGGAAACGTTCGCCGGCGGCGAGACACGGTGGGTCGAGGCGCGGCCATGCGACGACGAGGCGGTCAGCCGCTGGGCGATGCCTGCGGCTCCCTGAGCACCCGTTAAGCGACGATTAACCTTGTGGTTCCATATCATTGCCCGACAGAGACCCGGAAACCGCCATCATCTCCGGGGATGCTTTGGACTTACCCGCATTGTTCAAGAGTGATGCGTCGTCGGGGGTCGAGGGGATGGTTCTGGACACGTCAGTCCTGCGCGCGTGGCGCTCTGCATTCCGGCTTTTCGCCGGAGCGACAGCGTTCGCCTTCTTTAGCTCCGCCGTGCTGGCGAACGACACTACCGTGGCAGCGGCCGATCCTATGACCCCAACCGGGCCCGCCGGCGAGGCGGTGCCCCCCCAAGGCCAGCACAAGACGTCCCGCACACGGTTTCTCATCGGCCTCGACAAGTCGGTCGCCTACACTGTCTACGCTCTTTCGAATCCCAATCGGGTCGTCATCGACATCCCCGACGTGGCCGTGAGACTGCCGCCGGATCCAGGTCCCGACCCGGTCGGCCTCGTGAAATCCGTTCGCTGTGGCCGCACTGCGCCAGGCAAGATGAGCATCGTCATTGAAGTTACCGAACCCGTCGTCGTCGACAAACCGGTTCTGGAGAAAGCGGCAGGCGGCAAGGGTATGCACCTTGCGATCGACATTCTTCCCGCCGAAGCCGTCGTGAAGCCGAGAAAGCCTTTGAAGTCGCAACCCTTCGCACTCGGCGCCGCCGGTCTTCAACCGCCACTCCCCATGCCGGCCAAGCGTCCCGAAGAGGTCGCCAAGGCCGCCTTCAGGCCGACAATCGTCATCGATCCGGGCCACGGCGGCCATGACACCGGTGCGATGAAGCACGGCGCGGTGGAAAAGGACGTCGTTCTGGCCTTTGCGAAGGTGCTTCGGGACAAGATCGAAAAAACGGGACGCTATCGGGTCCTGATGACGAGAGACACGGATGTTTTCGTTCCGCTCGATGAACGGCGCGCGTTTGGCGAGAAGCATCAGGCCGCCCTCTTCATCGCCGTCCATGCGGACTACGCCACCACCAAGGCGCGCGGCGCGACGATCTATTCGCTCCGGGAAAGCGTCGCGAACTCCCTGAAGCGTTCCGCCAAAGGCGAGGTTTCCGAGCACCTGCTGTCGGACGGCGAACTGGAGGCCGTCCGCAAGGCGAACGACGCGAACAACCTTTCCGCCGTTCGCAACATCCTGGCCGATCTGGCCGGCCGCGAGGTGGAAACCACGCAGGAACGCACCAGCATTTTCTCCCGCTCGGTGATCGAACACATGGGCGAGACCACCAATCTGCGCGAGGAACCGGACCAGCAAGCCGCATTCCGGGTCCTCAAAACCGCGCAGTTCCCCTCCGTACTCATCGAACTCGCCTACGTTACGAACGCGGAAGACGCCAAGCTTCTCCAGTCCGACTCCTGGCGCGGCAAGGTCGCCGACAGCATCACCACCGCGGTGGAGAACTATTTCACTCACCAGATCGCGCGACTTCCCATGTGAAACGCAGTCTGACCGCACACAAACGAAAAGGCCGGCCCGCGCGGACCGGCCTTTTTTGTTTGTCTGCCAGCGATCGGATCGCACCCGCCGCCGGCCGTCGTCATTCAAGCTCTACTTGGGGGATGTGCAGGTTTGAGTCGCCAGAGCAGGAGGAAAAGCCATTCGAGATCAAGCCGGCGCGCAAAAGAGCGGCGTGGTCGGGACGCCAACACGACAGCTGGACTGGGACGAAAGTGCATCTTCATCAGGCACTCCCTCGAGAGTCGCGGCACCGCACCATGGAGCCCGGGCAAGAAACTCCCCTCCCAAACAGCGGTATGACAGTGACGCACGCCGCGAGCGCGACGGGTGAGCCCATCGCGGCGAGTTCTGTCTGCTCTTGCTTTTGAAGGAGGCGCGGCGGTCTTGGACGGCTACGCGGGAAGATTTCGGTGCGGTCCGCTTCGACGGTCCCTCGAACGGTCCCGTCCATGACCGCTCCACGTCGAACCGGCTTAAGTTGCCAGTAGTTTTTGACCGGCACAGAGTTTTCAAGTGCTTCCGCCTTGCAAGCTCCGACGCACGCACCTCCCCGGCTCACTCCTTGGTATCGGAGCAGGCCGGAAGCGAGGCTCTCCCGCACCACGATGCTAAGTGATTCGTTCTCACGTCCGATGACAGATCTTCAGGCCATCGCAGCCTGAAAGTCCGGCAGTTGCAAAACGGCAGCGGCCCCGCACGGGGGTGCAGGGCCGCTCTTACTCCGCCGCAATGTCCGTTGCGTTCAGTGCGAGGCCTCGGCTGAACGAGCAGCGCCTCTGACGGCTTTCTGCACCTTCTCGAACGCACGCACTTCGATTTGCCGGATCCGCTCGCGGCTCACTCCGAATTCTGCAGAGAGATCCTCGAGCGTCGCGGGATCGTCGGAAAGCCGCCGGGCTTCGAAAATACGGCGTTCGCGGTCATTCAGCGTGTCCAGAGCAGTCGCCAGGAACGACTTGCGCCGGCTTGCCTCCTCGCTCTCCACTAAGCGCTCTTCCTGATCGGGGGTCTCGTCGACCAGCCAGTCCTGCCACTCTCCCGCTTCCATGTCGGCACGGACCGGGGCGTTGAGAGAAGCGTCTCCGCCGAGCCGACGGTTCATGGACACGACTTCGTCTTCCGACACTCCGAGCTTTTTGGAGATAGCTTTGACGTGCTCCGGCTTCAGGTCGCCTTCCTCGAGCGCCTGCAGCTGGCTCTTCGCACGTCTCAGATTGAAGAACAGCTTCTTCTGCGCCGCGGTCGTCCCGACTTTCACAAGGCTCCACGAGCGCAGGATGTACTCTTGGATCGACGCGCGGATCCACCACATCGCATAGGTCGCGAGACGAAAGCCGCGGTCCGGATCGAACCGCTTGACGGCCTGCATCAGCCCGACGTTCCCTTCGGATATGACCTCGCCTATCGGCAAGCCATATCCGCGGTAGCCCATGGCGATGCGCGCCACGAGCCGCAGATGGGACGTGATCAGCTTTTCCGCCGCTTCCTGGTCGGTGTGCTCCTGCCAGGCCTTGGCGAGCATGTATTCCTCATGCGGCTCCAGCATGGGAAACTTCCGGATCTCGTCGAGATACCGCGAAAGCCCCTGCGAACCGCCGGCCAGAACGGGAAGTGATTTTGCGCTCATCGTTCGTTTTACGGACCAGATCCACCCATGGATCGCCTCCGGCTCCCTTGTCACCCATATACCAAATGGGAATAGGTCGGCCTAGTTGAACATGCATTACACCGAATTAACCCGAACCGCGCAGGCGACGGTCACCCGTCGTAGCGCAGACGCCCGCAAAACGCTCGGGTCAGCTTCGGTCCGGCGGCGGAAAATACCTGATGAAGGGGGGACGTGGGTTACGCCTCGGTCCCCGGCTTGCTGCCCGCGACAGCGTCGATCTCGACGCGATCGGCCCAGGATGCGCCATCCACTCGCCGGTCGACTCTGTCCGTACGCGAAGAATTGGGCCACAGAGCGACGACACTGAGCACCAGAAGGAAGCCGAGTGCCCAGAAGATACCCGCGAGCCCGCTCATGGCCCCGATGCTGCCGTCGCTGGCTAGCAGCACGGCTGCGACGTAGATCGCCGCGAGAACAGGAAAACGCAGACCCATGCACCTAACTCCCACATCAGGCATGTCACCAGCATAAGGTAGGCCCGTTAAGGTCCAATTCGTGACACCGATCAAATTCGATCGTTCGGCCCTGATCATCAGCGCTTGCGCGCGGGCCTGCCCTGGGGCGGTTTGCCCGCCCGTGTCGTCCTCATTCCCCCGATGAGGCGCTCGATATCGGCCGGCAGGGGGGACTGGAACGACAGTACATCTCCCGTCACAGGATGCTCGAAACTGAGCACCGCGGCATGCAGCGCCTGCCGGTTCAGGTCGTCCAGCGCCGCGCGAGCAGGCTCCGGCAGGCGGATGGCCCGCGTGAGGAACCCACGGCCATAGACCGGATCGCCCAATACCGGATGACCGATATGCGCCAGATGCACGCGGATCTGGTGCGTCCGGCCCGTTTCGAGATGCAGCCGGACGAGGGATGCGACCGGCTGCTTGTCTTTATCGGCGAACGTTTCGAGCACCTCGTAATGCGTCACGGCATGCCGTCCGGCGTCGCCCGGCACCACCGCTATTTTTAAGCGGTTATGCGAGGAACGGGACAAAGCCGCGTCGATCACGCCCTTGCTGCGCGGCGGCACGCCCCAGACCACGGCGAGATAGGCTCGTTCCAGACGCCCGTCGGCCCCGTGCGCGGCGAACTGCTCCGACAGCCCGGCGTGAGCGGCGTCGGTCTTCGCCACTACCATGACGCCGGATGTATCCTTGTCCAGCCGGTGAACGATCCCGGGCCGCCGGACCCCGCCGATACCCGAAAGGCTCTCCCCGCAGTGTGCGATGAGCGCATTGACGAGCGTTCCGCTTTCATGCCCCGCGGCCGGATGCACGACGAGCCCGGCCGGCTTGTCGATGACGATCAGTTGGTCGTCCTCGTAGAAAATTGTGAGCGGAATGCTTTCTGCGACGGGCTCCGGCGGCGAAGGCGGAGGCAGCGTGAGCGCGAGAACTTCACCGCCTCGCAACTTGAGGCTCGGATCGGGACTGACGGCGCCGTCGACGGAGACATGCCCCTCGCGGATCAGGGCCTGCAGCCGGGAACGGCTGACTGCCGGCACCATGCCCGCAAGCACGCGGTCGAGGCGCAGCCCCCTCGCCTCGTCGCCGGTCACGACAGAGACGACACCCCCGTCCAGGGAGGCGCCAGCAGAGTTCTGGGACTCGTTCGCGTCGTCGTCGCGGTTCGCGGAAGTCATCGTGAGGCGGGATCCGGAGCGGAATTCGGTTTGGCATGGGAAGGCCTGAGCGGCGCGTCCCGAAGTGGAAAACATCCTTAGACGCTCTGTCGCCGTTCGCCTAATGCCGCGCGGCCGGTGCCAGAAATAAGCTTGATCCGGCAGGGGCCATCCCCTACACGTCTCGCTCCGGCCGGACGCCCCGTTCGTCTAGTGGCCTAGGACGCCCGCCTCTCACGTGGGCAACAGGGGTTCGAGTCCCCTACGGGGCGCCATCCATCCCATAAACCATTGATCGATCTAAACCCTTTGGAAACAATGGGTTTCGGTAACTCGACTGCTACCATTCGCTGCTACCATGCGAGGTATGGTCGATATGGCAAAATTCCCGTACTTGGCGCGGCGTAGTGGGTCCAGAAACCTCTACTACAAGCGGCCCGTGCCCAAGCACCTCCAAACACCCGGCCGCCCCAAGCAGATCTGGCAATCGCTCCGTTCGCCAGATCCGAATGATGCGAAAGCAGCTTATCGGTCCGTTGATGCCGAAACTGAGTTGCGATTTCAGGCATGGGAGGCGGAGGACGGTCACGGTCAAGCAGCCACTCCCACCAGAGGTCCAACCGATAAAATCTCGCGCACAGAAACCAACCTAACACCGGCGGTTCTTAGGCGCCTAGCTGACGACCACTACCTCAAAGTCTACCAGGCCGACTTCAATTGGCGCGGAGATCTCTGGCAGCGGGTGGAAGTAGACGAGGCTGCGTTCTGGGAAGGCGCGATCATCGAGCACCCCCAGAACGACTGGGTAGATGTCAGAGGCAGAAAGCGTAGCTACTATGCCTACTTGATGGAGGAACCGGACCTCCAAACAGTCTTCCTCTACTCGATCTTC
>JBLMYE010000243.1:0-4867 GCA_050258115.1 Deltaproteobacteria bacterium
GTCTCCGTCACGGTATCCAAGTTCCGAGGGCCGCCGGCTTCCACGGCCTTCCATTTGTCGCAAAGGCCCTCGCGCGCGTAGACGCCATCGATGAAGCCGACCGTCGTCCCCGCCGCTGCCGGCCCGGCGGTGACCGCGGCCACGATGAGTCCCAACGCCGAACCATTCATCCTGATCATGCGTCACCTCCTTTACGGCGCGCCAGTGCGTCCCGATTGAGGACGTAGGTACGGCGAGAGTAGTAGAGGCTCACGAGACCGAACACGATCGAGAGCGGGGCGTTGACCTTCTCGGCGATCTCGCGCGCCTGATCGGCAAGCGTGGGCGCCGGAATCGACTGCGGGGTCAGGGGCCGCTCGGCAGATGGCGGCTGGCCGGGCTTGGGCACGGCGAGCACGATGACGCCGGACGCGATCAGCACCAGGGCCAGGAGGGTCACGATCTTAGTCATAGAAAACCCCGCGTAGACCGACCGCTATTCGACAACCTTAGGCACGACGAAGAAATGATCCTCGGTTTGCGGGGCGTTCCTGGTGACCTGATCGGCGATTTCTCCGTCCGTCACGTCATCCTCGCGCATCGGCAGCGCGATCGGCACCACGCGGGTCATGGGCTCGACGCCGGCCGTGTCGACCTCGCCCAGCTGCTCGACCCAGTTCAGGATACCCGACAGTTCCTTCTCGAGCGCCTTGGCTTCATCGGACGTGATCTTGATGCGCGCAAGGCGGGCAATGCGCTGGACCGTCGCTTCATCGACCTGCATGGATGTCCCCTGGAACGGGGCTCGGACCCGCAAGATCCGCAGGGCCCGGCCGGCGCTTGTCTTAACGCCCTTTGGCGCGGGGACGCAACCTCGCTGCGGCGCGACGAGGCGGTCAAGTTGCACATAATCGCCCGATGGCGCCGGCGGATCAGAACGTCAATGTCTCGCCGACCTTGGGAACCGTGACGGGGGCCGGCTTCATTTCCGCGACGAACGCGTCCGCATTCGGGGCGATTAGTCCAAATGTCCCGTAGTGGCAGGGGATGACGGTCTCGAAGTCGAAGAATTTCTTGCAGGCGAGCGCAGCCGTCCTCGCCCCCATGGTGAACCGGTCGCCGATCGGCACGATCCCGATGTCCGGCTTGTGGATTTCGGCAATCAGGGCCATGCCGGGGAAGATGTCGGTATCGCCCATGTGAAGAACCGTCGGGCCTTCCCGCGTGTCTAGAACGACGCCGCAGGGATTGCCCAGGTAGACGCCGCCTGAAGACGACGAATGCTTGGCGTCGACCAGCGTCAGCCCGAAATCCTGCGCGCAGACGGTTCCGCCGGTGTTCATAGGTTCGTACTTTTCAGCGCCTTGGCTCGCCAGATGGGCCGCCAGTTCATAGACCGCAAAAAGGGTTGCGCCGGTTTTCCTGCAGATTTCGGCCGTATCGCCGATGTGATCGTCATGGCCATGCGTGAGGGCGACGTGCGTCACGCCGTCTGTCACGGCATCCCAGTCGAGACCGGAGTTCTCGAATGTGGGATTGCCCTTCAGAAAGGGATCGATGAGGATGACGCTACCGCCCGTCTCGATGCGGAAGGCGGAATGGCCGAGCCAGATGAGTTTCATGGTCTTCAATCTCCTCAACGGGGGCAAGGGGTGCGAGACTTGATCGAAGGCTTTCTATAAACAGCGGAACGCAGCATTCAACTCCGGGCGCCTCCCTTGACAGCAGACGATCATGACCGGCCCGCGACGGGGACGACCTTCGAGGATATCGCGGCGTTCTTCGCCAGCCTGCCCGAAGGCCGGCGTCTGATCGGAATCGACGCAGGGACGAAGACCCTCGGACTGGCGCTCAGCGATGTGAACCGCAGCATCGCATCGCCTCTCGAGACCATCAGGAAAACCAAATTCACAACGGATGCGGCGCGACTGCTCGCGCTCTGCAACGACCACCGGGTTGCCGGCCTGGTGCTCGGCCTGCCCATCAACCTCGACGGAAGCGAAGGCCCGAGGGCGCAGTCGACCCGGGCCATGGCGCGCAATCTCAACCGGCTGTCACCCTTGCCCATCCTGCTGTGGGATGAACGTCTGACGACGGCCGAGGCGGAGCGGATGCTGATCGCAGCCGACCAGTCGCGAAAGCGGCGGGCGGAAGTGATCGACAAGCTGGCGGCCACCATCATCCTGCAGAATGCTCTCGACCGGATGCGCAACTGAGGTCGATCACCCGGCGACCATAGGAAACACCACTCCGATCGCCCATGCGATGGCAACGGCATTGGCGAGCCCCGCGACAAGCGGATTGCGCGTGCGCGCATAGACCCAGCTGCTGATGACACCGAAAAACAGAAAGAACAACACGATCACCGGAACGATGATGAGCAGGAAGAACAGGCGCTCGAAATCTAGAGCTACCGCGATCATCAGCGAGACAATGAAGGCGGCTTTGGTCGCGACATAGGCGCCGCGTGCGTGATCCTGACCGCGCGTGAGCCATTCATCCGCGGTGAAATATAGAACGGTGCCAGCGGCCAAGGCGGCGATGACGGGTGCGCGGGCGGCGGTGGGCAGGAAGTGGGTGAATTCCGCGTTGATCGGCCAGACGACGACGATGGCATAGATGCCGAGCAGCAGGACGGTCGCGAGCGCGAGCTTGGCGCCTGCCGCAGCGACGGCGGAGCGGACCGTCCAACCGCGTCCCAGCCACCAGAGGCAAAGTATTGTGAGAATGCCGTAGAGGGCAAAATGACAGGCCAGATAATCTCCGACGAGAACAGGAAGGAAGTGAGTCGGCAAGGGGCGCAGGATGACCGGCGTCGCGATGGCCGGCAGCAGCAGGGGCAGCCAGAGA
The DNA here is from genome assembly GCA_050258115.1 of Deltaproteobacteria bacterium. Classification (GTDB taxonomy): domain Bacteria; phylum Pseudomonadota; class Alphaproteobacteria; order Rhizobiales; family Hyphomicrobiaceae; genus JAGVSR01. The sequence goes on from JBLMYE010000243.1 coordinate 2,830, forward strand.
TCCTTCCAGCGTAATCCGGCGCCGGTGGGCGTGGCGGCGACGACCGGCAAGAGCAGCGTCAACGGCTTTACAAGGAGGGCCAGCCCGACAAAGAGAAGTGCGATCCAACGTCCCCGCTCGGCGACGACGATATCGCCTGCACGCTTGATCCCGAACGCTTGATCCAGCCAGTGTTGGGATTCAAGCAGGCTTTCCGGCCGGTACAGAACGCCGACGTGCTCGGCGTAAGAACTGAAATATGCGCGGCGAGCGGTGCCGTCGGCGAAGTTGCCGTAGGTGACTGCGGGTTTGGGATCTTCGGGGCTGGATACGAGGCCGGTTGCGCGCAAGGCCTCCTGTTTCAGCATCCCTTCCCAATCGCCGACGATGATCAGCAGGTTTTTCGGCACCTCCCGAGTCACGGCGGGTGAGAACATGGACACTGCGACCGATGCCGCGACATCGGGGTTCTGTGCCGCCGCGCGTACGATGATGTCGGACGCCATCGAGTGGCCAAGAAGGGCCACCCGGCCGTCGCCGAGCGTCCGGGCGTAGGCCAGAACCTTTTCCGTTTCCGCCACAAGCGTGCGCGTCGCGCCTTGCACCTCGGTGATGTCGCCCGCCAACGGAAGCGGATTGCGGCCGTGGCCGGCAAAATCGAACGTGATCGCGATCAGACCGTTGCGCGCGAGCGTGTAGGCGAACGAGTGCATCAGGGTTTCGGAGCCCGCGAAGCCGTGAGCGATCACGACGACGGGCGCCTTTCCGGTACCAGGTTCGCGATAGACCGTCGCGGGGATGTAATCGATCACGACGGGATCGGCCGCGATGCCGGAACGGGCCGCACGCAGGTTAACGAGGGCGGCGGCGACTGCCAGCGCTCCGATCAGCGCAAGAGCGATAGTGATAAAACGACCTCGCATTCGACGGCTCAGCTTTCGCCCGGCGATCGGGGGAGTTCGTCAGGCGCCGGCCTCAGCCCGTACGGCTCGACGAGGGACCAGACGTGCGCCGGCACCATGTGGCGGACGCGGCGCGGCATGGCGCGGCGAAGATGCACGACCGTTTCGCAAGCCTTCATCTCGAGCCGGGAACGCGCAAACTCCAGGCCGCGCGGGCCGATCCGGGGCATCAGCCAGCCTACGATGGGACGCAGCCAGTCCGGCATCGCGCGCAGAGGAAGGCCTCCGGCTGCACGCTCGGTATTGGCGAGGAAGCCGGCCACTGCGCTACGGCGCTTTCCGGCACTGCCGGGTTGAGAGATGCGAACCTCATCACCCAGTTGGTCCAGCAGTTCCTCACCGCGCCGGTTGCGAACGAGCAGCCATTGCTCGCCTTGTCCGCCCATGTAGCCGACCGTGATATCGGCAAGAACATTGGTGTAGTCGACACAGGTTCGGCAGGTGAGCGGAAAGAAATCTGGTGGGAGTTTCGAGATCGGCAGCTTGAGGAATGGTATCTCCTTTTTGCTGCCGTCCGCGAAGCGCAGTTCGACATAATAGTCGGCGCGGAACTCCAGATACGTGATGGTACTCGGGTCGTCGGCCAGAAGATCGAGGAACTTATGGAAGTTCTCGGTCGTCGTGTTGTCCGAGCAGGGCGTGCCGATGACGTACAGCCGTTCGAGGCCCAGATCCTGCTCGATGGAACGCAGCGCATAGACCTGGCAGGGGATGCCGATGACGGCGATGCGCCGGTACCCTCGATCGCGGACGGGTTCCAGGAGAGCCAGAAGCGGGGCGTAGCCCATCCTCATCCCACGTGCGCGCGCCATGCCCTCGGCTTTCGTGATCACCACGGGCATCGGTTTCCAGCTGTCGTCGGGATCGGGAGCCATCGTGAGAACAGCTTCGACCGCACCGGTTTCGAGCAAGCGCTCGGCAATGCGGGTGGTAATGCCGGTCCACTGGGCGCCGGCGCGCGGCGAGACGAGCGCGGCGCGAACCATGCGGCGGAACGGGCCGAAAAAGATCTCGTCGGGACGGGACGCGTCGCGGGTCCGGCCGTGGACCCGTTGTTCTATCGCAGGGTAATCGGGCTTGATGAACTGACAGGCGCG
>JBLMYE010000244.1:0-3201 GCA_050258115.1 Deltaproteobacteria bacterium
GAACGGCGGTTGCTGCAAGGTGAGTTCACTCTCGACCGTGTCGTCCAGTAGACACCCTCGCGTCTGCCTCAGTGGCCCAGCTCAGTGGCCCAGTCCGAACCCATTCTTCACTGCCATCTCGCCGATCAGTATGGCGCCGAATCCGATGAGGGCCAGCCCCGCGAACCGGTTGATCGTCTGAAGGTAGGCGGCGTTGATCCGGTGACGGAAACGGCTGATCAGGTTCGACAGAAACACCCACCAAGCGAGGCTACCGGCCATCGTCGCGGCGACCATCAGGAGCGCGTCGACCGTGGTGTGCACTTCGACGAACGTCGATACGCCACCGAAGATCGCAAAAAGCCCCAAGACGGCCCCGGGATTGGTGATCGTGAGGAAGAAGGTCTGGGGAATGTCCCAGGCGAAATCGCGCAGTGATGCTTGGTCGGGGTCGATCCTTGCCGCAGCGTCGATCGGCGGAACGGTCATGTAGAGCTTGATACCAAACAAGATCAGCGCGAGGCCGCCGACGACCTGGATCGCCGTGCGGTGGTGCTCGATCGCGCCGGAAATCGCACCGACGCCGAGAGCGGCGAAGAGCGCAATGGTGCCGTCGCCGAGGACCGCACCGATGCCGGCTGCAAGCCCTCCGAAGAAGCCGCGCTCGATGGCGCGTTGAATGCACAGGACGTTGACCGGACCGACCGGCGCGGCCACGAGTACGCCGATGACGAGGCCGACCGGTATGATGAGTGGATTGGGAATGAATTCCATGCGGCTTTCGCCCGTGCACTTCCGGCGCTTTCGAGGCAAAGCGCAAACTTCGTCCGCCGGGAAGAGCTACCTCCACTCCGGACGCGCGCAACGGATACAGCACGAATTGGTACCGAGGTGGTGAACACTTGTCCATTGCAGTCCAGCCCTCATCCGCCGAAACGGGCCAGAGGCGAGACGCCGCGGCGGGCAGCGATGTACCGGCGCAACCGGTTCATCCGGCAGTCGAAATAGTCCCGATCCTCGGCCTGGAACTTTCGCCCTTGCGGCAAATGGTCGAAAGACTATTTCCGTCCGATGGTTCCATCGGCGGCTTTACTCTGTTAGTGAGCAAAAATCAGGTGCAGGGTAGCTGAAGCCTTGTCCCGCTCTTTCATCCGTGACCGCCTGATGCTTGAAGTCCCAGTCAAAAGGGTACCCTCATGAGTTTTCGTCGCCTTGCGGCCGTTACCGGCCTCTTCCTCGCTCTCAACTCCCCGGCCTTTGCCGAAGTTCCTGGCGCGTACGGGATGTGGGGCGACACGCCCCACTCCAACGCCTCTTCAGGTGGCTGGTTTGGAAACTCCAAGCAGAAACCGAATCCGGCCCTGTCTGCTTTGGGGCCCGGACTGATGGGCAAGCCGAAAGCCCTTCTCGACGGAGGCGGAAAGCCTTCCATCTCTCCGCAGGCGCCGCAGGTCGTTTCCTACGGTGGAGGTTATGGCCGCGGTTCGGTCGTGGTCGACCAGTCCCAGAAGAAGCTTTATTACATTCTCGGCGATGGGAAGGCCTATGCCTACCCGGTTGCCGTGGGCAAGAAGGGCTTCAAGTGGACGGGCTCGCAGAAGGTTTCGAGCATCAAATCGTGGCCCGACTGGATCCCGCCGGAAGAGATGCGCCAGCGGAAGCCTAACCTTCCGATCCGGATGACAGGCGGCATCAACAATCCGCTGGGCGCGAAGGCCATCTATCTCGGCAACTCGCTCTATCGTATCCACGGAACCAACGATACGAGTTCGATTGGAACCGAGGCCTCGTCGGGCTGCATTCGCATGTACAATGGTCACGTCGTCCATCTGGCGCAGCTTGTGAAGCCGGGCACGGCCGTCCACGTCGTGCACTGACGCCCGCTGATCACGTGACTTGAACAGAAGGCCGCCGGTTCATTCCAGCGGCCTTTTTCTTGCGCGGGTTAACGCACGAACGAATAGAGGAGACCGTGAAGCGGCGAGTGCCCGGCAAGAAGGTCAATGCCGAGAGCCGATTTGCCGAGGTATAGGGCCGACACCGCAACAGACAGGACAAGAGCGCACGTGAGGCCCCCCACGAGACGCCGCAAAAAGCGCCGCCCCGCCCGGCCGGTCAGGGCCGGATGCCGGGACGGAGGCGATCCATAGAGAGGCTGTCTTATCGAGGCGGGCATGTCTCCCGAGCCGGTGCAATATGAATGCCAACTCCCGGGATTCCATTCTGCGACGGTTTTCAGCCCGCTTTGTGCCCTCCGGAGCCTCAGACGTCGTAGAAGCGCACCGGCTCGCCAAAGCCATTCTTGGCCAGTTCACCCTGCCACATCACCCGGCGCCCGCGCACGAACGTGCCGACGGGCCAGCCGGTGACTTCCACGCCATCGTAGGGCGTCCAGCCGACGCGGCTCTCGATCCAACCGTTCCGGATCGTTTCCCGCCGCTTGAGATCGACAACCGTCAGGTCCGCATCCCACCCGACGGCGAGTCGTCCCTTGCCGCGGATCCCAAAAAGGCGCTGCGGTCCATGGCTCGTGAGATCGACGAAGCGTTGCAGCGAAAGCCTGCCTGCGTTCACGTGATCGAGCATCACGGGGACGAGGGTCTGAACACCCGTCATGCCCGAATGCGACCCAGGATAGGGATGGTCCTTTTCCTCGCGCGTGTGCGGCGCATGGTCGGAACCCAGAACGTCGACAACTCCGTCGGCCAGCGCCTTCCAGATTCGGTCGCGGTGGCGCGCATCACGCACGGGCGGGTTCATTTGCACGTAGGTGCCCAGCCGTTCGTAGCACTCGGGCGCCGCCAGCGTGAGATGATGCGGAGTGACCTCGACGCTCGCCCACTCCTTGTGCTGCTCCAGGAAATCCATCTCCTCGGCGGTCGAGATGTGCAGGACATGCACGCGGCGGCGGTGCTTCTCGGCGTATCCGACGAGCCGCTTCGTCGCGATCAGCGCCGCCTCCTCGTCGCGCCAAACGGGATGAGACGACGGGTCGCCGGGAATACGCAAATGTGCCCGCGATTTCAGCCGCTCCTCGTCCTCGGCGTGAAACGACGCACGGCGGGAAAGCCTGGCCACGATTTTTTCCAGAGACGGCGGATCATCGACGAGAAGATCACCCGTAGACGACCCCATGAAAACCTTGATGCCGGCCGATCCTTCCAGGCGCTCGAGTTGCGGGATCTGCTCAATATTCTCCCGTGTGCCGCCGACGAAAAAGGC
>JBLMYE010000245.1:0-3317 GCA_050258115.1 Deltaproteobacteria bacterium
CCGGCCATGGTCCGCGACTTTCAGTCCGTGATCGGCAAGGAAACGCGTGAGCAGATGATGGCGCTCGAAGGCCGCCTTCCCGATACGCTCGTCGCATGCATCGGCGGCGGCTCGAATGCGATCGGTCTTTTCCATCCCTTCCTCGATGACGTGAACACCGCGATTTTCGGCGTGGAAGCGGGCGGGCACGGCCTCGACGTTGAGAACGGACACGCCGCCTCCATGAACGGTGGATCTCCCGGCGTGCTGCACGGCAACCGCACGTATCTGCTGCAGGATGGCGATGGCCAGATACTCGAAGGCCATTCGATCTCGGCCGGTCTCGATTATCCAGGCGTCGGGCCCGAACACGCGTGGTTGAAGGACACCGGCAGGGTTACCTACGTCGCGATCACCGACAAAGAAGCTCTCGAGGCACTGCAGTTCTGCACGCGGATGGAAGGCATCATTCCCGCGCTCGAGCCGAGTCACGCGATCGCTCATGTCATGAAACTCGCGCCGACGCTGCCCAAGGACAACCTGCTCGTAACGAACCTCTGCGGCCGCGGCGACAAGGACCTTTTCACGGTCGCCAAGGCGCTGGGCATGAAGATCTGACCGGAGCCCCGATGAAATCCGAAACCCGTATCGACAAGCGCTTCGCCAAGCTCCGCAGCGAAGGCCGCGCCGCCCTCGTGACGTTCGTCACCGCCGGCGATCCAGACTATGACACCTCGCTCAAGATCGTCTCCGGCCTCCCCTCGGCCGGCGCCGACGTCATCGAGATCGGCATGCCGTTCTCCGACCCGATGGCCGACGGCCCGCCGATCCAGGCCTCCGGCCTGCGCGCGCTGAAGGCCGGCCAGAACATGAAGAAGACGCTCCAGCTGGTGCGCGACTTCCGCAAGGCCGATCCGGATACGCCGATCGTCCTCATGGGCTACTACAATCCGATTTACGTCTATGGCAACGAGCGCTTCCTCGACGATGCCGTCGCCGCCGGAGTGGACGGCCTGATCGTGGTCGATGTTCCGCCCGAGGCCGACGACGAACTGTGCGTGCCTGCTCTCGGGCGCGGTTTGAACTTCATCCGCCTCGCCACACCCACGACGGACGACAAGCGCTTGCCCGCCGTCCTTCAGAATACGTCCGGCTTTGTCTACTACGTGTCGATCACCGGCATCACCGGAGCCGGGTCCGCAAAGGCCACTGACGTCGGCCAGCACGTGGCGCGCATCAAGAAAGCCACCCCGCTCCCCGTCGCGATCGGCTTCGGCGTCAAGACGCCCGATCAGGCCCGGGAACTCGCCAGCCATGGCGACGGCGTGGTCGTGGGCTCCGCCCTCGTCAACAAAATTGCCGAAAGCCTGGATAAGGACGATAAACCCACTGGAACGACGGTCGCGGGGGTTCTACAACTGGTTAAAAGCCTGAGCGGCGCCCTGCAGAAGTAGGCCTTGGCATGGACCTCCCCGTGCCACCGTCCTAACCAACGGTAAACTCTGCACAGATTGTGACGCGCGAGCCCTGATGGCGCCGCGTTCGGCGTGCTATGTAATCAGCAACTTGAATTGTCTCCGGACTCCTCGAGGAGCAAGAACAGCGTGAACTGGATCAACAACGTCGTTCGGCCGAAGATTCGCAGCTTCCTCACGACGAAGCGCGAAGTGCCCGACAATCTCTGGGTCAAGTGCCCGGAGAGCGGCCAGATGGTCTTCTACAAGGACCTGGAGTCGAACCAGTTCGTCGTGCCCGGCTCCGGGTATCACATGCGTATGGGGGCGAAAGCCCGCCTGACGGCGCTCTTCGACGGCGGCGCGTTCGAGAATGTGCCGGTGCCCGGCGTGCCGCAGGATCCGCTCAAGTTTCGCGACGGCCGCAAGTACACCGACCGCCTGAAGGATGCGAAGGCGAAAACCAATCTCGAAGACGCGGTTCTCGTCGGCGAGGGCAAGCTCGACGGCCAGCCGGTCGTCGCGGCCGCTCAGGACTTCGATTTCATGGGTGGCTCGCTCGGCATGGCTGCGGGCGAAGCCGTAATCACGGGGCTTACCCGCGCGTTGGAGAAGGGAACGCCCTTCATTCTGTTCGCCGCCTCCGGTGGCGCCCGCATGCAGGAGGGCATCCTCTCGCTGATGCAAATGCCGCGCACGACGATCGCCGTTCAGCGATTGCGCGAAGCCGGGCTGCCCTACGTCGTCGTCCTTACGGATCCCACCACCGGCGGCGTCACCGCGTCCTATGCCATGCTGGGTGACATTCACATCGCCGAGCCCGGTGCGCTCATCTGCTTCGCCGGCCCTCGCGTCATTCAGCAGACCATTCGCGAGCAGCTTCCGGACGGCTTCCAGCGCTCCGAGTATCTGCTCGAGCACGGCATGATCGACATGGTGGTGCATCGTCACAAGATGCGCGAGACCCTCTCACGCATCTGCCGCGTTCTCATGAACGGGGGGGGCGCGAAGGCCAGACGAGCGAGCAGCCGCCTGCCCGTCAACGCGCGCCTCATGGAGAATGCCGCACGGGAAAGCGCCGTGGGGGATGTCGAGCCGCAGCCGTTGGAAACCGCGACCGGGCCCGAAGCGGCGCTGGACGCCAAATCCGTCACGGCGCGCGACGGGGCGACAGCGAAAAAGACAAAGATGACCGCTGGGGAAACCCCTCCAGCGAACTGACGATGAACCGGCGTTTCGAGATGGGGGAGCGTCCCGCCGGATTCTCAGTCCGGGCTGCCCGGTCCGGTTGAACGCACCTCACCGTAGACAGCGGACCCCAGAACGCCCATTAGAAGGTGGGCCGTCGCCCAAACTCCGCCGAGCCTTGCGATCGAACCTGCCATGCGTAAGAGCGACAAGCTCCTGGCCGACCTGAAGCTTCTGCACCCGAAGCTCATAGATCTATCGCTTGGCCGCATCGAGAGGCTGCTGAAGAAGCTCGGCGATCCCCACGAAAACCTGCCGCCCGTCATTCACATCGCCGGCACGAACGGCAAGGGATCTACGACAGCGTTCCTGAAGGCCATGCTGTCGGCGGCTGGCCTGCGCGTTCAAGTCTACACGTCGCCGCATCTCGTGCGCTTCCACGAGCGCATCGAACTTGCAGGGCCGGACTGCGTGGCGCGTCCCATCGGTGAGGATCAACTGGTCGATGTCCTGACCCGCACCCAGGCCGTGAACGACGGCGACGACATCACTCAGTTCGAGATCACCACCGCTGCCGCATTCCTCGCATTCGCCGAGACGCCCGCCGATGTACTGCTGCTGGAAGTGGGGCTCGGCGGCCGGCTCGACGCCACCAACGTTGTCAAACGTCCGGCCCTGACCATCATCACGCCGGTG
>JBLMYE010000246.1:0-7703 GCA_050258115.1 Deltaproteobacteria bacterium
ACCGAAATGAAACGTCGCAAAATGAGCCAGATTAATTTGTCGGGACCGCCTTACGGCGGCAGTTGAATGTTGCCTGGAGAGCAATGCCGGTGAGGTTCTTGAAAAGAGCAACATACAAATAACAGAGTGCGTTTGCCGGTGGGTGAACATCCCCGGCACAATCCGATCAAAGGGCTTTGGATATGATTTTGCGATCTGGAGTCCGTCGCCAGGAAAGCGTCGAGCGACCGCAAGCAGCCGGTCGCGCAATTCGCTCCCGGCTTAGGATCACGCCAACAGGTCGATCAGTTCGGCCGGCGCTGACTGGTCTCTCCGCGAAACGCCCCCGGAGCGGGCCCATCGGCGAGATCTTCGATCAGCATCGCAATCTTCTGCCAGTCAGCTTCCGACTCTCGCCCCACTCGGCTGAGGGCGGCTTCGTGATGTTTCAAGCGCCGCAGGAGTTGCTGTTCCCGCGTGTCGAGGCGCCCCTCACCATGGCTGTTTTCCAGACTTGTGATCAATTCGTTCACGGCGTCGATATAGCGGCCGTTGCGGGCGAGCAGCAAGCCGGGCAGAACGGCCTCGATCTCATCGGCCGCACGGTCGAGATCTGCGGCTGAGGAGGTGTCGCGCCGGAGCAGCTCCTTGGCGCTCTGCAGGTCGGCGTTGAAATCCTGAACTTCGGTATTGATGTGCGGCCCGATCAGATGGTCCTGGCATAATCGGCGCAACTGGTCTGCGAGCACTTGAGCATGGGGCAGGGCCCCGCTGCGGACAAGATCGGTGTAGGCCGATGGCACGAGACCCATGGCCATCATGAGGCGATTGCGGATGGCGACCTGCTCCAGGCTGCTTTCCCCCGGGGCCTCTTCCGCTGGCCCGGCACTGTTGTCTTCAGCATGATGCTCGAGTTTCGGCTGAGCCGTGGCGAGCGCGGTCGGCGCAACGCCGTAGCGCAATTCCCCGCGCCGGCCGGCCCCTGCGGGTGCCGGCGAATACATGCTGCGGGCCCGGAGCCGCGCCAGTGTCTGATAGAGGTCGCGATGAATGAAATAATGCAGCGGATCTGTGTCCGTTCGCTGCACACGCTGATGAACCGATCCGGCGTTCAGGACCTGCCGCACGATGCGCTTGTCCGCATCGTCCCCGACCTCACCAAGTTTGATCTCCGCCATGAAGCCGTGCTTCTCGGTGATCGGGTGCATGTAGGAGAGGACGGTATCGATGTTCTGTGCAATGTCGGGAAGGAGGGCGACCGCGACGGTTTTTTCCATCTCTGCGAGCGTCGCGTGGAGGGCGTTCGCATGAAAGGATTTCTTCGAGACGCCTGAAAGGAATTCGAACAGTTCCGCTCGCACCAGATAACGGTTCTCGTCCGGGTCGTACTCCACGGCATGGATCGTCGTTCCTGCGTTCAGCACGCCCAGGACACGGCTGGCACTCTGCGGATCGAGCCGGTCTGGCCGCACCTCCGCCATGAAGCCGCGGTCGTTGGTGATCGGCCGCATGGACGACAGGGTGACGCGCGCTGTGTCGAACGTATCGGGCAGAAGCGCGTTCTCGATGATGTCTTCCAGTTGTTCGGCCGTGCGCGCCTTCGTGGTCGGAACGTCCGACAGGGGCGAGCGCACGGCGTTCGCGCCGAACAGGCCCGACATGAAGATCAGGCTATCGATCGCGATGGCGATGGCCAGCGCCAGATAGGCCAGACGATTGCCGTCCTGGAATGCGTTGATAGAGACGACGAAGTTATGAGCCTTGTCGTCGCGGTTGAGCTCGATGAAGTTGATCTTGGTTCGCAGGGTATCGGTATCGGCAGAGGGCAGCCCGCTGTCGGCAAGGCAGCGGCGCGCAAACCCGAGAAGTTCATCGGCCGACTTGTTGGCGTTCAGCTTCTCGCCGCCGGCGCAGGTCGCGGCGAAGGTATGAGCTCCAGCGTTGAGAGAGAGCAGGCCCGCCGCCGCCTCCTGCGCGCGCTTGGGATCGCAGTCGATGCCGCTGACGCGCTGGCTGGTGGTGGGCGCCGAGGTCATGGCATTGAGAAGTTGCGTGCATTGTTCGTGGACGGACTTCAGCGTATCCGCACCCGGTTTCTGCCGGAATGCCACGCGCGCGGCTTCGAACTCCGGCAGCACGCGGGCGGGATCGACCTTCAGTGCCGCCGCAGGCTGATCGGCACTGCTCGCAGACGCGATCCGTTGTTGTGCGGTCTCTGCCTCGCCCTTTAGCTTGGCGAGACTGCCGTCGATCTCGGCGAGTTCCCGTTTGATGGCATTGATCCGGCTCGATGTCTCATCCAGCCGCTTCTGCGCATCCTTCACGCGCTGCTCGCCTATCTTGTAGTAGTCCTGGAGCTTGTCGAGTTCGCCCATGCGCTGGCGGTAGATCTGGCCCCGGCCGACCTTGAGGGTTCCTTCGACACCCTTCTCTTCCGCCATGGCCTCGACGCGTTTGGCGTCGACTTCCTTCGCGCGTGCGTCCAGATCACTCTTTTTCGTCTGCAGATCGGCGGCGAGGGCCGGCCGCTCTGCTTCGAGCCGCCCGACCTCTTCCGTCAGCGCGGCCTTTTTAAGCGTGAGACCCGATTGGCTGCCCTCGGCTGTCGCGATGCGCTCCTGCTGCTCGGCGATTCCGCGGCGCCGTTCTTCGATTTGTTCGACGTAATAGGCTTCGATCAGTTTCTCCGCGCCGCGCGACGCATCCGCCAGCTCGTCGAGTTCCTTTTCGTAGGCCAGCCATTCTGCCGAACGGAACAAAGCCTCCGCCGCTTCGATGCGTCGTGTTTCGATCGTTTGCCCCACGTCGGAGACGATACCGGCGACCTGGTTCTGTGCGCGAAGCTCTGCCGCACGCGCGCGCTCATCCTTGGGGAAGATCGCATTGAAGCGGCTGTCGAACGAGAAGAAGACCGACGATGCCATGCACGCGAGAAACATCACCCACAGCATGGCATTCTTGGCGATGACACGCACCGATTGCAGGTAAGGTTTGACGACGTCGCTGGCCGAATAGAGCACCACGAGCACAGCAGCGAGAAATCCGGTTGCCATGATGAGAATGCTGTCGCTCGCTCCGATCACCGCGGCACGTTCAGCTCCGCCGTTCCCGAACCCGCCGAGAACGAAGCGAACGAACAGATAGCCGAGCGCCAGGAACAGGAGTACGCCGGTCAGTCCGCCGGCCGCGGCCTGAGCCACGCGCGGAAGCGAGCCGTCCTGCCGGTCTCCCCTTTGGCTCATGCCGGTGGCGAAGCTCTCCCCGATCAGCCACGCGATGATGAGCATGATCCCCTGGATACCGAAGGTGACCATGAACGACAGCACCGGCTCATTGGTGAAGTTCCGCATGCCGTCCCAGGTCGTCCAGCCCGAAGCCAGAGACAGCACGATGCCTGTGGTTCCCAGGAGTGCCAGCCGCCAGTTCGTGAAAAAGACGTCTTCGATGGCTTTCAAGAGTCGTGGCAGGATCCGGTACAGCGCAGCCAGCGCCAGCAGCAGCGCCACGCCCGCGAAAATTCTGCCAGATAGGGACTGAAGGACATCGAGGTCGAGAGACGTCAGGTTGGACCACGCGCCGGGTTCGGCGGGCGGCGTCGGAACAGCATCTGCAGCCATGTCTGGATCCCCGGTCCATAACTCCGCGCGCCCGCACGCACGAGATGCGGTTGGACGGCGGCCCCCATTGTCGTGAGGCTAAACGGGCTTGGGCCGCCGATCCGTCGCGCGCAGCAACCATTCAAGGATTTACGGCGTCCAAATTGCGGCGCCGGCCCCAGGCTGCGAATTAAAGTTTAGTCACGGGGTGGCGCGACCGACCGCTGGCGCCGTCGAACCTATGGGCAAAGCGGCTCAGCGTTGTTATATTATAACTTCATCGGCGCATCTCCCAGGTCCCGGGTTCGCAATCCCGGCCGCAACAGGCAGAGACATGAGCGAAACTCAGGCACCCGCGAAAGCTGACGCCTCCCAGCGGTCCCCGTTCCCCAATCCCGATCAGCAGACGGCCAAGAAGATCGCGCAGACGGTGGAGAGGGCGGCCAAAGTCTTCGCCGATAAGAACCTCCGGTTTACGAAGCTGCGCCAGCAGGTGTTTGAGGAAATCGCCGCGACGCATGCCTCCATCGGTGCTTACGAAATCCTGGCGCGGCTGGCGGAAAAGGGGACCCGCGTCGCGCCAATCTCGATCTATCGGGCCATCGACGCGCTTCTCGACGCCGGGGTCATTCACCGTCTGGAGAGCAAGAACGCGTTCTTCGCCTGCCGCCGGACCGACCACACGAGCAAGGGACGGCGACCAATCTTCCTGTCTTGCGAGAAGTGCGGCGCGGTCGGAGAAGTCGATGGCCAGCGCATTTTCGACCTGATCGGCGAGGCCGCCCGCGGAGCCAAGTTCGCGCCCCGCGTGAAATTCGTCGAAGTTCAGGGCCTGTGCCCCCGCTGTGCGGCCGGCGAAGGCTGAAGCGCTAAACGCGAGAGAGGTCGACGAAATGAACGGCGCGTCGCCACACGCCGGGCCCCCAGAACAAAGAGGCAGCCATCACCACCCCCATAATCACGGCGATGACGATGCCTGCGGCTGTGGTCATGACTACGGCCCCGCCGGAGCATTCGACACGACGGCTTTGATCAGCGCCCGCGGCCTTACGTTGAAGCGCGGCGGCCGGCTGGTCCTCGACCACGTCGACGTGGATATCCATCCAGGCGAGATCGTGACCCTCATCGGCCCGAACGGATCGGGCAAAACCAGTCTGGTACGCGCCCTGCTCGGCGTACAGGATCTGACGGGTGGTGAGATCAGCAAGGTCGACGGCTTGAAGATCGGATATGTCCCGCAGCGCTTCGACATCGACCGCGCCCTTCCGATGACGGTGTCCCGGTTCCTGTGCCTCGGTCACAGGATGAGCCGGCAGGCTCTGCTGGCGGTTCTATCGGAAGTCGGCGCCGCGCGCTGCATCGATCAGCAGTTGAGCGAGTTATCGGGCGGCGAACTGCAGCGTGTTCTGCTGGCCCGTGCGCTTGTGACAGATCCCGATCTTCTGGTGCTCGACGAACCGGTCCGCGGCGTCGATTACAACGGCGAAGCTGACCTCTATGCCCTCATCGGGGAATTGCGCGCCAAGCGCGGTATCGGTGTGCTGCTCGTCTCGCACGATTTGCACGTCGTCATGGCACAGAGCGACCGCGTCCTCTGCCTCAATCGCCACATCTGCTGCTCGGGGGTACCCGAGACCGTTGCCCAGCATCCCGAATACATGCGGCTTTTCGGGCCTGACACGGCGCGGGCATTCGGGGTCTACCGTCACCATCACGACCACGCGCACGGCCTCGACGGCCGCGAACTTCCCGTAACAGGCCATGACCACGATGGGGCCCCGTGATCGAACCGTTTCTACTCCGTGCCCTGGCCGCCGGCATCGGTCTGGCGATCATCGCAGCCCCCCTCGGCGCCGTCTTGGTCTGGAACCGGATGGCGTACTTCGGCGAAACCGTCGCGCAGGCAAGCCTCGTCGGCGTGGCGCTCGGCCTCCTGCTCAATATCGATGTCACCGTGAGCGTCATTGTAACGACACTGGCGGTTGCGGGCCTGCTCATCATTCTCGGCCGGCAGAAGCTCGTGCCGCTCGACGCGATTCTGGGCCTCACGCACCATGGCACACTCGCTTTGGGCGTCATCGCCACCACCGTGCTCGCCGGGCCGTCCGTCGATTTGATGGGCTACCTGTTCGGTGATGTCTTTGCCGTCACGCAATCGGACCTCTGGCTCATCTACGGCGGAGCCATCATCGTGCTCGGCGTGATGTACTGGCTGTGGCAGCCGCTGCTGCGCGTCGCCGTACACGAGGAGCTGGCCTCGGCCGAAGGCGTGCCGAGCCGCCGGGTCCGGGCCGCCTTCATCGTCGTACTCGCGCTCGTCATCGCCATCGCGATGAAGATCGTGGGCGTTCTGCTTGCCATCGCCTTCCTGATCGTGCCGGTGGTTGCCGCACGTCCCTTTGCGGTAACACCGGAAGGTCTGGTCTTGGGGGCAGGCTTCGTCGGTGCGGCCAGTGTCGCGCTCGGTCTGGCGCTCTCGGCCGGAGCGGATGCACCGGGCGGTCCCTCTATCGTGCTATGTATGGCCTTGATCGCAGGATTGTCGCTCGCAATATCCGCCCGCCGGTGATCGTGGCGCACGTTCGTCCGGCTGGCGCCGGTGCCCCTCATAAGCTAGGAAAAAGCAGCGTGGCCGGCTGGTTGCCCGAGCCGGTGGATGAAACAGGGACCCCTTCATGACCTCCGACGGCAGTCTTTCGCTTGCACCCCGGCGCATATCGATTGCCGTGCCGGTTGGACGGGTCATCGTCGGCGGCGGAGCGCCCGTGGTCGTCCAGTCGATGACCAACACCGATACGGCCGACATCAAAAGCACGGTCGGTCAGGTCGCCGACCTCGCACGGGCGGGCTCTGAGATCGTACGGATTACCGTCGATCGCGACGAGGCCGCTAAGGCCGTTCCGCACATCAAGGAAAGCCTCTTGAAGCGCGGTGTCGACGTGCCGCTCGTCGGAGACTTCCATTACATTGGCCACAAGCTGCTCGCCGAGAACCCGGCCTGCGCGGAAGCGCTCGACAAGTATCGCATCAACCCGGGCAATGTGGGCTTCAAGGACAAGCGCGACCGCCAGTTCTCCGCCATCATCGAGCTGGCGCTTCGCTACGGCAAGCCGGTCCGCATCGGCGTCAACTGGGGTTCCCTCGACCAGGAACTCCTGACCCATCTGATGGACGAGAACGCGGCGTCCCCCAATCCCCGAGAAGCCCGCGAAGTGATGCGCGAAGCCATGGTTCAGTCTGCGCTGTTGTCGGCGGCCCGCGCCGAGGAATTGGGTCTCGGGGCCGACCGGATCATCATCTCGGCCAAGGTGTCCGCCGTGCAGGATCTCATCGCCTGCTACGAGATGCTGGCCGCCCGGTGCAACTATGCGCTGCATCTCGGCCTGACGGAGGCCGGCATGGGGTCCAAAGGCATCGTGGCCTCCTCGGCTGCGATCGGAATTCTGCTTCAGAAGGGTATCGGCGATACTATTCGCTTCTCACTCACCCCCGAACCGGGTGGCGACCGGACGCTGGAAGTGCGCGCCGCCCAGGAACTCCTGCAGACGATGGGGTTCCGGGCCTTCGTTCCCGTCGTTGCCGCGTGCCCCGGATGCGGACGAACGACGTCGACGACGTTTCAGGAACTCGCCCGTGACGTTCAGGACATGATCCGCGATCGGATGCCCGACTGGAAGACGCGCTATCCCGGCGTCGAGAACCTGAACCTCGCGGTTATGGGCTGCATCGTGAATGGCCCCGGCGAGTCCAAGCACGCCGACATCGGCATCTCGCTTCCCGGAACAGGCGAGGCGCCCGCCGCGCCGATCTTCGTCGACGGCGAAAAGTTCACGACCCTGCGCGGCCCGCGCATCGCAGATGAGTTCAAGTCGATTGTGGAAGAATACATCGAAGCCCGTTACGCGCGCGGTGCCCCGAAAGGCCAGCGTCTGACCGCCAGGGCGAAGCACGAAGCCGTGGGATAGGCTCATCGGAAAAGAGGAGGCCGGACCCTGGGCAGAGGATCCGGCCTCGTTTGACCGCTTCGGGGTAGAAGCGGAGGGTCCGTCGCGCTCGTTGGACGGGGAGATACGATCCCCGCGGGAGAGAGAGTCGCGACGGCGTGTTCGACTGGGCAGTCGAAAAGGA
>JBLMYE010000247.1:0-2881 GCA_050258115.1 Deltaproteobacteria bacterium
CCTTTCTCGAGAGAAAGCAGGCTCGTCAGTTCGGCGATCTGCCGGTTCAGGCGTTGCAGCACGGTGTCCTTGCCTGCCGCCTCCTGCGTCGCGAAGTACTGCGAAACCATGAAGATCGACATGAGAAACGTGACGACGAGCAGGAGCGTCGACAGGACATCGACATAGCCCGGCCAGAACTCTCCATATTCTGCGCTGCGGCGCCGGCCGCGGCCCATAGCCATCCCTAGCTGGTCCTGCGTTGGAAGTTATCCGCGAGTGCCTTCAGCGCGCCCGCGAGTTCGGCCTGGTGCGATGCCTGTTCGTCTACCCACTCGCGCACGACCTTCTGCTCGCTGCGCATGAGCGTGACGAGTTGATTGACGCCGCGGGCGAGGTCTTTCACCGCCTCGTCCGGCCCTGCCGAAGCTTGCGGAAATGATCCCGCGCGCTGGGATTGCGAGACGTCGAGGGCCCCGAGCTTTTCGGAAAGTTCCGCGACGGCGCGCTGCATTTCATACACCGCCGTTGTCAACTGGCGGCTCGCCATATCCGTGGCCGATGTCGTTCCAGGCGTGAGTTCGGTGATGCCCGAGAGCCATTCCTCCAGTTCATTATAGAACCGGTTGTGCGCATGGTTCGCCTGCAATTCGAGGAACCCCAGGATGAGTGACCCGGCCAGACCCAGCAGCGAACTGGAGAACGCCGTCCCCATTCCCTTGAGAGGCGCGGCGAGCCCAGCCTTCAATTCATCGAAGACCGCCACGCCCTCGCCCTTTGTGTCGAGCGCGGCGATCGTGGCGCCCACCGACGACATCGTTTCCAGGAGGCCCCAGAACGTGCCGAGAAGTCCGAGGAACACGAGCAGGCCGACGAGGTAGCGGCCCGTGTCGCGCGCCTCATCCAGACGCGATCCGATCGAATCCATGATCGTTCGCATTGATACGGTGGCGAGAGAAAATGTGCCCGTGCGATCGCGAAGCATGGTCGCCATCGGCGCCAGCAGAACCGGCTGCGTGTCGATGGTGAGGCCGGGGTCGGAGATGCGGAACGCATTGACCCAGCGGATTTCGCGGTAGAGACGCATCACCTGACGGAATGCGTAGACGATGCCCAGCAGAAGAACGCCGACGATCAGCCCGTTGAGACCTGGGTTGGTGAGAAATGCGGTCTTGAGCTGTTCATGCAGGACGGCGGCCAGAAAGCCGACGAGCGTCAGGAAGATCAGCATCCGAAGCAGGAACACGCCGGGTGGTGTGAGCTTCCTCGACTGAGCGGCGCCCATCTCACCGCTCCGCTTCTTCATGATCATTCCAACCACCTCCGGCGGAGTCGTTCCGGCATACCCCGTTGGCCCAGACATTATCCGATGGTTGTGGCGGCGCAAACCACCATCCGCCGTCTGTGATACAAGACTTCTTCTCGTTTGGATGCTTATGAACGGGACCGCGCCATCAGCCGCTCGATTTCCGATTTCAGCGCCGGAGCAAGATCCGCGCGCTCCAACCCGTAGGCGATGTTGGCCGTCAGAAACCCGATCTTGGATCCGCAATCATAGATGGTGCCGTCGAACCGGACGGCATGAAACGGCTGGTCGAGGTCGGTCATAAGGCGGATCATGCTGTCGGTCAGTTGGATTTCCCCGCCAGCCCCCTTCTCCTGCCGGGCGAGAAGATCGAAGATTTCCGGCTGAAGAATATATCTGCCCGTGATGTGGAGATTGGAAGGCGCGGTTCCCTTCGGCGGCTTCTCGACCATTTGCGTGATGCGCGCGACCTTTTCCGCCGCGTTTGTCACGCCGACGATCCCATATTGATGGGTCTGATCCTCCGGAACGGGTGCGACGGCAATGAGATTTCCGCCTGTTGCGCGATGGGCGTCGATCATCTCTTTAAGGCACGGCGTCGGCCCATGATGCAGCATGTCGGGCAACAACAGCGCAAAGGGCTCGTCGCCGATGATGTCCCGCGCGCACCACACGGCGTGCCCGAGGCCGAGAGGCGCCTGCTGACGTGTGAAGCTGGCCTGCCCAGCGACAGGCAGGTCGGCGATCAGCGCTTCGAGTTCCTTCGTCTTACCGCGGTCTGCAAGGGTCCGCTCCAGTTCATACTGGATGTCGAAGTGGTCCTCGATCACCGCCTTGCCGCGCCCTGTCACGAAAACGAAATGTTCGATGCCGGCGGCGCGCGCCTCGTCCACCACATGCTGAATGACCGGACGATCGACGACCGTCAGCATCTCCTTCGGCACAGCCTTGGTGGCGGGCAGAAACCGGGTGCCGAGGCCGGCCACGGGAAAAACGGCTTTGCGGATACGAGAGGACTTCGCGGTCATCAGGTCAGAGGCTCCGAGAGATAGGGCGGTCTGGATGAGGGGGCAAGCGGGGGTGTTCCGAACGGGAACAACACTTGGGCACGAAACTTGAATGTCAAGACGCGGAAACTACGACCGGTTTGTGACCTCGGAAAGTTGGGCGGCTGCAATCCGAAATTAACTCTATTTATTCCTGACCGCGATCCGTCGATCGCGGTCGTTTTCAGGAGGCGGGTTTACTCATGGCAATTCTCGTGACGGGCGGAGCGGGTTTCATCGGCAGCCATATGGTTCTCGCCTTGTTGGACGCCGGCCATCAAGTCGTTGTGCTCGATAATCTTTCGACGGGGTTCCGCTGGGCAGTGCCCGCGCCCGCCACGCTCGTCATGGGCGATGTCGGCGACCAGGATCTCGTCCGCACCGTCATCCGCAAGTATGGCATCAAGGCGATCGTTCACTTCGCCGGTTCTATCGTCGTCCCGGAATCGGTCGCCGATCCGCTGGGCTATTACAACAACAACACGGTGAAATCACGTGCCCTGTTGGAAGCGGCGGTCGCCGCCGGCATCCGGCACTTCATCTTTTCTTC
>JBLMYE010000248.1:0-7182 GCA_050258115.1 Deltaproteobacteria bacterium
CTGGCCAGAGCCAGACGGCCGCCGCGACCCTGAATAGGACGACGATCAGGCGCACGACGGCCTCCGGACGATTGGGTCGGCAGGGCCGCGATGCGCGCCCGGCGACACTTTTCTTCAAAAGCCTAGCAGCGGGGCGGCCGGTTGAGAAGGCCGCCTTGCGAAACCTAACCGAGACGTAATCCGGGGATGTGCTTGTCGCCATGGAAACGCCTGACGCGGCTGTGATAAACACCCTTCGTCATGCCGCAATCTCACCCACCCCGCCCGCTGCCTGGACCGCAGGTTCACATCGTGAGCCGCCGGAGCTTTCTGGCCGCCGGGGCGGCGGCTTCGGCGCTCTTGTCGCTGCCGGCGTTTCGTGCGGCCCAAGCCGGCGGAGAAGCGGCCGCCCCGGCGGCCAGCGCGGAGCGAGGATCGTCCAGCGCCCCGCCTCAGGGCCGCATCCCGGTGTCGCCGGGGATGACACATTCCAAGCAGTTCGAAGAGGCCTTGCAGACCATTCTCGCCGATTCCGAACCCATCGTCGGCGAGCCATTGACGCTCGAGCTTCCCGAACTTGCCGAGAACGGCAACGTGGTTCCCTTCACGCTTGCCGTCGACAACCCAATGACCGATGCCAATTACGTCCGCACCCTCTACCTGCTGACGACGGCCAACCCGCAGGCCCTGGTGGCGACGTTCCACCTTTTTCCCGCCACCGGAAAAGCCTCGGTTTCCGGGCGCATGCGGTTGGCGAAGACGCAGGACGTCGTCACCATCGCAGAACTGTCGACAGGCGAGGTTCTGGTCGCTGTACGCCAGATCGAGGTCACGATCGGCGGTTGCGGAACCGAGTGAACCAAATGGCAAGCAAGACCCGCATCAAACTTCCTGAAAAAACGGCGGTAGGCGACGTGATCGAGATCCGGGCGCTCATCAATCACGTCATGGAGACGGGCAACCGGAAGGACGCCAACGGGCAGGTCATCCCCCGGAACATCGTCAATAGGCTGACCGTAACCTTCGAGGATGTTTCGATCTTCAAGGCGGAGTTCGGATCGGGCATTTCATCCAATCCGTTCGTCGCCTTTTTCATGCGGGTGACCGGACCCGGCGAGTTTGTTTTCACTTGGGTGGACGATGCCGGCGAGCAGACGGTGGAGCGTGTACCGCTTCTCATCGGCTAGGCGGCACCTGATCCGGATCAAGCTTCATCGAGCCGCTTGTCTCCACGCCCCGGAGCCGCTACGCCACAACCAATCACGGCGCGTCCAGAACCGCCGGCTGTCACGAGGGAGCATCATGGCCGAAGATCCGATCGTCGCGCAGAAGGGACCCTATCAGGTCGATCTCGTCGAGGGGAAAACCTACTTCTATTGCCGGTGCGGGCGGTCGAAGCGGCAGCCCTTCTGCGACGGTGCGCACAAGGACACGGGGATAGATCCGCTCGCCTTCAAGGCCCCCGCCTCCGGCACGTTCAATCTGTGCGGCTGCAAATCCACCGACGACGAACCGTTCTGCGACGGCTCGCATAACGTGATCTGAACGGGGACCTCAGGGTCCCGCTCGTAAAGCTACAATAGATGTCCTGGACGGATCACTTTCCAGACCTGAAGCGGCTTCCGGCGCCTTCTCTCGCCATGGTCGAACAGGCCGGACGCATCGTCCATCTGCCGGCCGGAGCGGTCGTCTTCGGACCCGGCCAGCCGCCCCAGAACTACCTGCTTCTCATCCGTGGCACCGTGCGCGTGCATCAGCTTTCGGAGAGCGGTCGCGAGATCGTTCTCTACCGCGTCGCGCCGGGTGAGAGTTGCGCGATGACGACGGCGTGCCTCATCGGCGACGACGTCTATCAGGCGGAAGGCTTGGCGGAGACGCCGGTGGAGGCGGTGGCGCTACCGCGCGAAGCCTTCGACGAAGCGATCAGCAAGTCTCCGGAATTCCGGCGCTTTGTGTTCGCCGCGCTTTCCAGCCGTATGTCGAACCTCTTCAAGCTGATCGAGGAAGTGGCTTTCTCGCGCATCGACATCCGGCTTGCCCAGCGCCTGATCGAACTGGCCGGCGACGGAGATCGCGTGGGCATGACCCATCAGCAACTGGCATCCGAGCTGGGGACGGCTCGCGAAGTCATCAGCCGCCAATTGAACGAATTCCAGCGCCGCGGTCTCGTTGCAACGGCCCGAGGCGAACTGAAACTGGTCGACCGCGATGCCCTTCGCAGGCTGGCGAACGGCCAGTAGCGGCTGCTTCGTGATATGGTCACAGACCGTGGCAGGCCGAGTGCGCTAAGCATTCTCTCGAGGAACTTGACCGAATTGGGAGAACATCATGACCTGTAACGAAGGCAAAGCGGACCGCGCACTGCGCATCGTGGCGGGAGCCGCCATCCTCAGTCTTTACTTTGTCGGCCCGCAGTCTCCGTGGGCCCTGTTGGGGATCGTCCCGCTGCTGACGGGCCTCATCGGCTATTGCCCGGCCTACTCTCTGATCGGCATGAACACCTGCGCCCGCAAAGGCTGACGGGCTCCAGTGAGGGTGGCGGCGCGGGAGGTTTCTGGACTATATGAGCGGCCATGGACCGCCCCGCGACTGCCGCCGATCTTCGAAGCCTGACTGCTGCAGGCACTCTCTTGTCTGCTGCCGCACTGGCATCTTTATGCCTCGACAACTCCGGCATGATGGCCGTTCCGTGCGTGCTTGCCGCAGGCTTTTTCGGATGGCGGCCCCTGGGAGGTGAAGACACACCTCCAGGCAGCACCCCGGAATCGGAAACCGGTGATGGTGCTTCGAAGGCCTTCGCCGAGATCGTTCAAGCGCTCGATATCGCCGCCATTCTGCTCGACGCCGAGCGCCGCATCATCGAGTTCAATCGACATGCTGCGGACCTCTTTCCGTCGATCAGCGTCGGCGCGCCGGTCGCGCTGGCTTCCCGGAACCCCGACCTGACGCTATCGATCGATCGAGTCTTTGCGGAAGGCCGCAGCGAGACGGCCGAGTTCACGGAGCGGATGCTGCAGGGCCGCCGCTTCATCGTGACGTCGACGCTTCTATCGGGACCGCAGTTGCTGCTTCAGTTCCGCGACACGAGCGAACAGGAACGGCTGGCGCAGCTGCGTGCCGATTTCATCGCCAACGCCAGCCACGAACTGAGGACCCCGCTCGCATCGATCAAAGGCTTCATCGAAACCTTGCAGGGGCCCGCGCGTGACGACGAGAAAGCCCGCAGCCGGTTTCTCGAGATCATGGGGTCACAGGCCCAGAGAATGAACCGCATTCTCGATGATCTTCTCTCACTCAGCCGGATCGAGATGCGGGCGCATCTGAAGCCCGAAGGCAGCATCGATATCAACGATCTCGTCGCCCATGTGCTCCGCGGACTGGAGCCCCTCGCCAATCAGGCCACGATCACTCTGTCCTTCAAACCGGACGAGGCACTTTTGCCAGTGCGCGGCGACCGGGACGAACTCGAGCAGGTCATGCAGAACCTGATCCACAATGCCTTGAAGTATGGCCGTGCGGGTGGCCGCGTGGACGTCGACGTTTCGATACGCCCCGCAGCGAAAGGCGGCCGGGCGAAAGTCGCCGTGGCCGTTTCAGACGACGGGCCCGGCATCGCTCCCGAGCATCTGCCGCGACTCACCGAGCGCTTCTACCGGGTAGATGCCGCCCGCAGCCGCGAGAAAGGCGGCACCGGCCTTGGGCTCGCCATCGTCAAGCACATTCTGAACCGGCACAGAGGCGAACTCGAGATCAGCTCCGAACTCGGCCGGGGATCGCGGTTCACGGTCGTGCTGGATGCAGCGGCCTGAGGTCTGACAGCCACATTGCGGCCCCGGTGTCACAAAAGCTTTGCGCACAGTCATTAGAATTATTGATGCTCGCGATCAACACACCACCAGCGGGCGCGCTGTGTCGGGGGCTAAGGCTTGAATTCAATGAAGAAAACCACCCTTCTCGCGGGTGCCGTGGCGGGCGGCCGCGCTTGGGCGCCGGCCCGGGCGGGCTGAGCGCATGGCGGCCAAGATTCTGATCGTCGAAGACGAAGAATCCCTCGTGACCCTCCTGACCTATAATCTCCAGGCGGAGGGCTATAGCGTCGTATTCACCGCATCGGGAACCGACGCCCTGCTGATTTTGCAGGAGGAGCGGCCCGATCTCATCATCCTGGATTGGATGCTTCCAGGACTTGCGGGGATCGAGATTTGCCGGCAGATCCGCGCGCGGCCCGAGACGAGGGGGCTTCCCATCATCATGCTGACCGCACGTGGCGAGGAAGGCGACCGGATCCGCGGACTTCAGACCGGCGCCGACGATTACGTCGTGAAGCCGTTCTCGGTATCGGAACTCCTAGCGCGCGTGAAGGCGCTGCTGCGCCGTGCATCACCGGAGCGGATTGCCGACGTACTGGAAGGCAACGGCATCAAGCTCGACCGGATCGCGCACCGCGTCACCCGATTTGGACGCGAGGTGAACGTCGGCCCCACCGAATATCGCCTGCTGGAACAGTTCATGGAGAACATGGGCCGGGTGCTCAGCCGCGCGCAGTTGCTGGATGGCACCTGGGGCCGGGATTCGGATGTCGACGAGCGGACCGTCGACGTTCACGTCGGCCGCCTGCGCAAGGCGATCGTGCGCGGTATGGAACCCGATCCGATCCGGACCGTTCGCGGCGCAGGCTACGTTTTCGACAGCGACCTCTGAACCGGACTCACGCGGCTTTGGCGGCGACACCTGCGATGAACGCGCCGATGGCATCATCGAAAGCTTTGTCGCTGTCGAGACGGCGAAATGCGGGCAGAAGAGCGGCCGTGGCCGGAAAGGAATCCGTTGCCAGCGCTGCCATCTCGTCGTCTTCGATCCCCTCGATTGGCTTCAACAGTCCCTCGATCTCCGCCAGGGCGAAGCCCAGGACGAACGCGTAGAAGGACAGCCCGAGACCTGCGGCGCGGTCGGCGGGAAGCCCGGCATCGAGCAGCGAGCGGTATACGATCTCGCTGGAGACGTGGTCCGCGGTTCCGGTGGCGTGAAAGCGGAAATGAAGGTGAAACAGCCGCGGGTGCCGGTGGGCGAGAGCGCGGTAGGCAAGTGCGACCCTCTTCAGATCCGCCCGCCAGTCACCCGACGGTTCGGGCACTTCGATCGACGCCAGCGCGCGATCGGCAATTTGGCGAAGCAATTCCTCTTTTGAGCCGAAGTGGTGCAGGACCGTCATGGGGTCGATACCCATGGCAGCGCCGACTTTGCGAACCGAAAAGCCCTGTTCGCCGGCTTGGTCGAGCAGGCTGAACGCGGCCTCCAGGATCGCGGAACGGTCCAGGCCACGGGGCATACGGGAGCGAGGCTTCAGCTTTTTCACGATCACTCTTGACACTTCTACGGCGTAGATCATACCCTCTGCTTCATCGCGGCGGCTTTGTAAAGCCGGTAGGGCGCCAGGTGGGCGCCAATGGGGCCATGTGCCCTGCGATGAGGAGTGGCCGGCGCCGCGGCGCCATAGTTGGGAGGAGCGAGAACGTCATGACGCCAACGCGCCACCCGCAGGCCTTTGCCACGTTTCGTGACCGCCGCACCCAGAAGAACGAGCTTCTGCGGCTTTGCGTGCGCGTCGGTTTCACACCCCCAGGAGATCTCCAGCCCTGACCGTCGAGAGATCCCCGGGGGGATCGCACCTTAGCTGGAGAAGTAGCTTAAATGTCCAACAGATACTCCACATCCCAGCTGAAAGAGCTGGATGCGCGTCATCATCTGCATCCGTTCACGAACCACAAATCGCTCAGGGCCGCTGGCTCGCGTGTGATCGTCGGTGGTGACGGGGCGCACTTCATCGACAGCGAGGGCAAGCGCGTTCTCGACGGCATGTCGGGGCTGTGGACGACGAACATCGGCTACGGCCGCGAGGAAATGGCGAAAGCGGCCTACGATCAGCTGCTCGAACTCCCCTACTACAATACGTTTTTCCAGACCACGCATCCGCGCGTGGTGGAATTGTCGGCAAAGCTCGCCGAGATCGCCCCGGCCGGAATCAACCAGGTCTTCTACGGGTCGTCGGGTTCGGAATCCAACGACACCGCCGTTCGGATGATCCGCCATTACTGGGTCATCAAGGGCGAACCGAAGCGGCGCATCATCATCAGCCGCCGCAACGCCTATCATGGCTCGACCATTACGGCGGCCTCGATGGGCGGAATGGCGCTGATGCATTCGCAGCTTTATCCGCCGTACGAGGGCTTCCGGCACGTGATGGAGCCCTACTGGTACGGAAACGCCGAAGAAGGCGAAACGCCCGAAGCGTTCGGCCTGCGCGCGGCCAAGGCCGTGGAGGATGAGATCCTCGCCGTGGGTCCGGAGAACGTCGCGGCCTTCGTCGGCGAACCCGTCATGGGCGCCGGCGGCCTCAAGATCGCGCCGTCGACCTATTGGCCGGCCGTGCAGAAGATCGTCGACAAGTACGGCATCCTGTTCCTGCATGACGAGGTGATCACGGGCTTTGGCCGCACGGGCCGCTGGTTCGCGACCGACTATTACGGCACGCGCCCCGATCTCATCACCTTCGCGAAGGCGGCAACGTCGGGCTACATCCCGCTGTCGGGACTGCTGGTGGGCGATCGCGTCGCCAAGGCTTTCGCCGAGCATGATGACGAATTTTACCACGGCTACACCTATGCGGGGCATCCTGTCGCCTGCGCGGTGGCGTTGAAGAATATCGAGATAATGGAGCGGGAGCGTCTCGTCGAACGGGTGAACGAGTTCACCGGACCGGCGCTTGCAACCATGCTCGGCAAGTTCAAGGATCATCCCCTCGTCGGAGAGGTGCGTTCCATCGGCATGCTCGGCGCGATCGAACTCGTCGCCGACAAGCGCACGCGCCGTCGCTTTGCGGACCCAGGCCGCGTCGGGACCATCTGCCGGAACCATTTCGCGAGAGAGGGCTACATCATGCGGGCCATCGGCGACACGATGGTCACGGCGCCGCCGCTCATCTTCACGCAGGCACATTTCGACGAAGCCGAGCGCGTCATCGCGAAAGTTCTCGACCAGACACTCAGCGACGTGGCGGGAGAACTCGCAGCATGAGCCGTCCGATCGTGGTCATTCCCTGCTGCACGAAGACCATCGAGGGCTACACCTTCGATGCGGTGAGCCGGAAGTATTCGGCAGCCGTGGCAGCGGTCGCGGAGTGCCAGCCTTTGCTGATCCCGCTCG
>JBLMYE010000249.1:0-2896 GCA_050258115.1 Deltaproteobacteria bacterium
CCTTAACTTTTCAGAGTTGCAACCCGGCACGACACTCGGCCGTCTCGGCGGTTCCGCCGCGCGGCAGCTCGTCGTCGATAGGGGCGCGCCCGGCTTGCCGCCGTCCGATTATTTCTCCTACCACAACGGCGATATCCGTCTCACACGCCGCGCGATACCGTCGATGTTGACCAAGGACGAACGGGCTTTCCGTCTCGATTGTCTAGGCTATCTGATGCACAGGATCGACCGCTCGGGAACCCTGAGAGAGTAGACGCCAGATGCAGCAGCGCGATGCCAGAACGGCGCTTGCGCCCGAGCAGAGCGGGGGTGGGGCCTCTGTCGAAGAGAAGTTTCAAGCCCTGCAGGAAAAACTCGGGCGCCAGTATGCGTCCCTGTTCACCGATCCCGCGGCACCGCGTGCCGTCCTCGTGCTGCCGAGTCTCAGCCTCGATGCTGAAGTGATGGCCAAGGTATCCGGGGTGGCGCATTATGAAGAACGGATGCTGTGTCTGCTCATGCTGCTACGGATGCCGCGCACCCGCGTCATCTATGTCACGAGCACACCCCTTTCTCCCGCAATCATCGATTACTATCTCCACCTCTTGCCCGGCGTGCCGGGCGAACATGCCAGACGCCGCCTCACGCTGTTATCATGCGACGACAGCAGTTCCGCGCCTCTGACGGAGAAAATCCTCGGCAGGCCGCGCATGCTGCACCGCCTCAAGGACGCGATCGGCGACACGTCCGCCGCGCACATGACATGCTTCACCGTTTCCGCCCTCGAACGCCAGCTCGCGCTCTACCTTGGGATTCCGATTTACGGCTGCGACCCCGCCCTTCAGCATTGGGGCTCCAAAAGCGGATCGCGCAAGATCTTCCGCGAAGCCGGGATCGACCTACCTTCCGGTTTCGAAGACCTGACGGATATGGACGACGTCGCCCGCGCCCTGACAGCCCTCAAGAGCGAAAAGCCCGGGCTTTCGAAAGCGGTCGTGAAAATCAACGAGGGCTTCTCGGGCGAAGGCAACGCGGTGTTCGATTTCACCTCCGCACCCGATGGATCGGCCCTGCTGTCGTGGGTCCGCGCAAGGCTGCCGCAACTTGCGTTTGAAGCGCATCAGATGACCTTTGATCTCTATGAAAAGAAGCTTCGCAAGATGGGAGGGATTGTCGAAGAGTGGATCCCCGGGCGGATCAAGGAAAGCCCCTCCGCCCAGTTTCGCGTCGACCCGGCGGGCAACCTGGAGGCCATCTCGACACACGATCAGGTCCTCGGCGGCAGGACCGGCCAGATATTTCTAGGGGCACGGTTCCCGGCATCAGATGCCTACAGGCTCGACGTTCAACGCGAAGGCCTTAAAGCCGCGGAAGCCCTGACCCGCAAGGGTGTACTCGGTCGCTTCGGAATAGATTTCGTTTCAGTGAAAGATGGCGATCGCTGGCGCCACGTCGCCATCGAGATCAACCTTCGCAAGGGCGGCACCACGCACCCGTTCCAGATGCTTCAGTTTCTGACGGACGGGCATTACGACGCGGCCACCGGCCTGTTCCTCACACCTTCCGGCCGTCCCCGCTGCTATTACGCCTCCGATAACCTCGCGTCCGCCAGCTACAAGGGGCTGACCCCGGACGACCTGATCGACATTGCCGTCTTGAACGGTCTGCATTTCAATGCCGCGACGGCAGAGGGCGTCGCCTTCCATCTCATCGGAGCGCTTTCGGAGTTCGGCAAGCTCGGGATCGTAGCCATCGGGTCCGACCAGGACCGCGCGGCGGCGCTCTATCACAAGACCGTCGACGTTCTCGACCGCGAGAGCGCAGCGGCCGGCGGTTAAGACCTCAGCGCCGGGACTATTCGCGTCCGCCCCGTCCGCGCGCCACATAATCTCTGGAAAACCGGGCAACCCAATAAAGCCACCATCGCGTCTCCTCCAACGCGGTGTAGAACCGCTCTGAACCGCGGGGACATGAACCATGAGACTGCTCCACACGGCGGATTGGCACCTGGGCCGTCAGTTCGAAGGCCATTCGCTCGACGATGACCATTACGCCGTGCTCACCCAGATGCTCGATGCCGTCCGCGCGCATGCACCGGACGCCTTCATTCTTTCCGGCGACGTCTTCGACCGTGGCGCGCCGCCTGAGAGCGCCGTGCGCCTCTTCAATTTCTTCATCGAGCGCCTCGCCACCGAGAGCGCCTGCGCCATCGTCATCATCGCCGGCAATCACGACAGCGCCGACCGCATCGGCGCCATGTCCATGCTCGCCGACCACCGCCGTGTACTGGTGCGCGGACCACTGAGCGCGGACGAACCGCCCCTCGTCGTTCACGATCAGGCGGGACCGGTGGCCATCTCGGCCTTGCCGTTCGGATATGAATATGCGGCGCGCGAGTGCTTCGGCGATCCGTCCATAAAATCGCCCGCCGACGTGATGCACGCTCAAGTTGCCGCCGCCCGCCGCCATGTGCCGGACGGCGCGCGATGGGTGATCGCCGCGCACGCATTCGTTACCGGTGCGACAGTCTCTCAGACCGAACGACCCCTCACGCGTGTTGCCGGCGGCATTGAAACCGTGCCCGCCGATGTCTTCGCCGGGGCGCATTACGTGGCCTTGGGTCACATCCATCGGCCGCAGACTGCCGGTGCGCCAAACGTACGCTATGCGGGCGCGCCGCTCCCCTTCGGCTTCGACGAGGAAGGCAATCAGAAATCTATCGCCCTCGTTGACCTGGACGCCGCCGGGGACGTCGCCGTCGAACTGATCCCCCTGCGTCCCCGGCGCGGGGTGCGAACGCTCCGCGGCCGGCTGGACGAACTTCTCCGTCTCGATCCGTCGGACGATTTTCTCAATGTCATCCTGAACGACGAGGGACGCCTGATCGAGCCGATGAAACGGCTGCGCGAACGTTTTC
>JBLMYE010000250.1:0-3916 GCA_050258115.1 Deltaproteobacteria bacterium
TGAAAAAGCCCCGGAACGCGAATGGACAGCCGCTCGTATCGCCGCCGGCCGCGAACCCGGCCACAGCCGGCGCCGTCATGCCCGTGCAACCTGCGCCGCCGGCATCCTCGCGCCCACAACAAGCTGGCCAGCCGCCGGCGGCGGCTCCCGCGCCCGGCGTGTGGCCAAAGACCATCGACGGCGCGAAGGAAGAGGCAGAAGCCAAGGCCAATCCCGCCCCGCTGCCGACCGAGTGGCCTGCGGAAGAGATCGCCGAGGCACAGGCCCTGTGCAAAGTCATTCTCGAAAAGATCGACGCCGTCACCATTCCCGAACCCGCCTTCCGGCAAGGCGAGTGCGGCGCGCCCGCGCCTGTTCGCCTTCTGTCGATCGGGCGTCAGCCGGAGGTTTCCCTGTCGCCGCCGCCGGTGCTGACCTGCGGAATGGTGGGGGCTCTGCACACCTGGCTCACAAAGGATCTGCAGCCGCTCGCGCGCAAGACACTCGGGGCCGCGGTGATCAAGATCGAGAGCATGAGCGACTATTCCTGCCGCAACGCCTACGGCCGGACGAAAACGAAGCTCTCCGAGCATGGCCGCGCCAACGCGCTCGACATTCGTGGTTTCGTCACGGCCAAGGGTGAGACCGCCATGGTCCTTACGGGATGGGGCGAAACCAAACGCGACATCGCAATGCGCGAAGAGGCATTGAAGAAAGCCGCCGAGAAAGCCGCCGCCGAAGCCGCGCGTCTTGCGCGCCCCGCCGTGACGCCCTCGACGGGTACGCCAGCGGTCGCGGCTCCAGGTACCGCATCCCCCGCCATCCGAGAGACATTGACCGAAGGTGCTGAGGATCCGGCCGGGAAGCCGGCGTTGGGCGTAGTTCCCCAGCAACTGGGCGGCCCTGACGCGGCGGCTCAGCCGCCCGCGCGCATGACGCTTTTTCTGAAGGGCGCCCATACGGCCGCCTGTCAGATTTTCGGCACCACGCTTGGACCGGAGGCGAACAACGCGCATCGCAACCACTTCCACGTCGATATGGCGCCGCGAAAGGTGAAAAAGATCTGCGACTGAATTTTCTCATCGCGCATTGACCCTGCCCGGCCTCTCCCCTTGCGCGCCGCTTCCATGTCCCTATGGTCGGCGCTGTCCCACGATCCACTCAGGCAGAGCATCACCCGATGACCGACAGACCCGTTCACGCTGGCCAGCGCGGCGGCTTCCCGCACATCCGTCCGCGCCGCAATCGCCGGGCTCCCTGGGCGCGTGCGCTCGTTTCGGAGAACGCACTTTCGCCTTCCGATCTCATCTGGCCCCTCTTCGTGCTCGACGGAATAGGCCGCCGCGAACCGATCCCGTCCATGCCTGGAGTGGAAAGGCTGTCGATCGATCTCGTGGCGGAGGCGGCGCGCGAGGCCGCCGACCTCGGCATCCCGGCGGTCGCGCTTTTTCCCTATACCGATCCAGCGCTCAGGACCGACGACGCGCGCGAAGCGTTCAACCCGGATAATCTCGTCTGCCGGGCGACGCGCGCCATCAAGGCCACCGGCGTCGATCTCGGTGTGATCCTCGACGTCGCCCTCGATCCCTATACCAGTCACGGGCACGACGGACTGGTGCGCGACGGCGTCATCCTCAACGATGAAACCGTCGAAGCCCTGATCAGGCAATCTCTCAACCAGGTTTCCGCCGGCTGCGACGTGCTCGCCCCCTCCGACATGATGGACGGGCGCATCGGCGCCATCCGGTGCGCGCTCGAGGCGGCAGGCCACCATGACACTCAGATCATGTCGTATGCGGCCAAGTATGCGAGCGCCTTCTATGGTCCGTTCCGGGATGCGGTTGGTTCGTCATCGACGCTTAAGGGCGACAAGCGCACCTACCAGATGGACCCGGCCAATACGGACGAGGCCTTGCGCGAAGTGGCGCTCGACATCGAAGAAGGCGCCGATCTCGTGATGGTGAAACCGGGGATGCCGTACCTCGACATCGTGCGCCGGGTCGCGGAGACCTTCAAGGTGCCGACGTTCGCCTATCAGGTCTCGGGCGAGTATGCGATGCTGGTGGCGGCTGCCGAACGCGGCTGGCTCGATGCCGAAAAGGTGATGATGGAAAGCCTTCTCGCGTTCAAGCGGGCCGGGGCTTCCGGCATCCTCACCTACTTCGCGCCGCGGGCCGCTCGAGTTCTCAATTCTCGATGATGCCGCCGAGGACAGTGTTCGCGCGCCAAGTAAAGGGCTGGCCCAGCAACGTCCGATAGACCTTCGGCATGACCGGAAGAACGAAGAGGCCGACGAGGCCGCCAGCGGCGGCTGCGGCATGCAGCGTCGTCAATTCATGGCCGAGCGCATGGAGAAGTCCGACCGCGGCCAGAACGCCGACGAAGGCGGCGGCAAGGCCGATGTAGACGATCATGAAGAGCGCGTCGGCGGCGATGAGGCGATTGTCGGTCATGGCACGGGCTCCTTCAAGCGGACGCTGAGTTCAGCCGGTCAATCCGGCATGAACCCAGCATCGCAACATCCGGGGCCCCGCGCTGTTCCAGGTGGAACAGGGCCGGCAGCTGCCATTTACTCGCTGCGGCGTGACAGCGACACGGCGTAGGCACCCGACCGAGCAGGCAGGATCCGGTCGTCCGCGAAACCGGCCAGCCCGTCGGCGAGGTTGTTGGGATCGAACGTGGTCGCATCACATTTGGCGTCGTCTTCCCGGCCGCTGATCGAGATCCGGCCGAGCTTGACGGCCTTGCGGTCCGCTTCGGGCCACTCGACTGTCGGATCGCCGGTCGGATCTGCTTTGGTGCCGACGATGGCGACGAGCGTGAACTCGACCGGCGCGGTCTTCAAACGCTCTTCCAGATCGGCCGTGAAGAAGCCCTCCGGCTTTGCCTTGGCTTCGTCGTCGGTCAGGCCCATTTCGCCGGCAACGGGCTCGAACTTGAATTTCACAGCGGTCGTCTTTCCGTCGGCCGCGGTCGCCTTATACGCATGGATGCTGTGGTAGGTGAGGCCCGCATAGCTGGCGGGTACGGGTTTTGCGGCGACCCAGGCGCCCTGCTTTGCGGTCCAGGGGTGGGCATCGGTGAAGGCTTTGACTTTTGCGGGATCGGGCTTGCCGTCCGGACCGGGGAAGCGGGCCTCAAGGAAGCCGACGACTTCCTCGGGGGTGCGGGCAAAAAAGACCGGCGCGGATAGAAACACGAAATCGGTCGAGGCCTTGCCGTCCGGGTCGAACCGCAGAGCGAGCCCGCGCGCCGACTTCTGCTTGTCGGACGCCTTGGGATTGCCACCACCGAAGGAGAACCTTCCGAGCAGCGGAACGGGGGCGGCAAGGAATGGGGCTTTGCTCAAGGACGCGGCGTCAGCAGCGGGCGTGAAGTTGCCTTTGACGCAAACGCCCTTGGCATGGCTCGCGCGCATCTTGGGAAATTTGCCGAAGACGCCGTTGAGGCTGTCGACAAGCTTTTCGGGCGTTACCTCCTCGGCCGAAACACCACCGGCGAGGGAACCAACGAGTAACAGAGCCACAAAGGAACGCATCATGACGAGCGACCTCCCTTTTGAACGCGACATGTTCACTTGAAGATGCGATTGAGCACCCGCCCGGCGCCTGAGACAAGGGGGTAACGACTGTCCCGGAGCGACAATGGCCGTCTGCCGGACCTGCCGGTGCGATGAGGTCAGCGACGGACGCGGCGGCGCGGTAGGTCGTCGGCCGGTTCGGCCACGGCGGCCGCGCCCGGCTCGCCTGTGCCGTCACCCACGGTCCCCGCCGGTGCTGCGGCTGCAACGGGGTTCTTCGGGTCCTGGCATCCCGTCAGCCAGACGTCGAAGACCGGGTGTTCCACGGCATTGAGGCCGGGACTTTCGGCGAACATCCAGCCGGAGAAAATTTTCTTCTCCTGTCCGTCGAAGTGCAGGAAGTCCAGCTCGACGGAC
>JBLMYE010000251.1:0-3714 GCA_050258115.1 Deltaproteobacteria bacterium
GGGCCTTCGTCGTCGATCACGATGTCGACGTATTGGGGCGTCTGCTTCACGGTGATCACGACGACTCCGCCGGGCGGTGAAAACGAAACGGCGTTGTCGACAAGATTTGTGATCACCTGGCCAAGCCGCCCCTCGTGTCCGGTGACGCGCAGTGTCTGCGGATCGACGCCATGTTCGAGCACGACCCGTACCGTTCGCCCATCCTCCGAAAGGATATCGCGGAAGATTTTCGCCACGCTGTCGACGACTTCCGTGACGAGTGTGGGCACCATCGCCTGCCGCGCCAGTTCCGCATCGAGCCGGGAGGCGTTTGAGACGTCCGTGATGAGCCTATTCAGTCTCTTTAGTTCGTTCTGGATCTGCCGTACGAGCTCATCGCGCTGCTCCGGCGTCTTCGCGTAAACGAGGCTTTCCGCCGTGGACCGGGCTGCGGTAAGCGGGTTTTTCAGTTCGTGCGCGACGTCGGCAGCGAAACTTTCGCTGGATTCGATGCGACGGTAGAGCGCCGCCGTCATGGATCGGAAGGCCCGCGCGAGCTGGCCCACTTCGTCGTTGCGGTCAGCATAGTCGGGCAAATGTGCCCGAGCGCTGATGTTGCGGCTGACCTCCTCGGCCGCCTCCGACAGCCGGCGGATCGGCTCGGCGACAGTTCGAGCCAGCAGGATCGAGGAAACGAGTGTCGCGATGAACGCGATCCCGGCCAGGAGGGTGATCCGCCAGCGCTCCTCTCTGAGCGACTTCTCGATGTCTCCAGGCCTCGTCGACAGCAGGAGGGCACCGAGCACCGAGTTGGCCCGCCGGATCGGGACAGCCATCGACACGATCTGTTCGCCTTCTTTGTCCAGAAGGAGAAGCGGTGTCGCAGTGCCCTCGAGTGCCGCGCGGACCTCAGGGTAGGAGGTCCCTTTGCCGTTGCCGATTTCCTTGTAGACGGGCAGATGCTCGTCGATAAGAACCGACGTGAGGCGGGTCCAGAAGTTCTTCGGCTTGCTGATCTTCTCCTCGGCTGCAGGCCGCGTCAGCTGACCTTTCGTCAAGAGCGTCGCCGTGTCCACGATCAGCGTTCCATCCCGCCCGTAGATACGCGCTCGGTTCTTGGTGTGCTGTATCAGCCGCCGCAGGATCGGAGTCGCGCGCTCGGGCCGAATCGAGAGCTGCAGCGAGGAAAATCCGTCGTCGCGATAGGGCACACGCCCTGTGTCGGGCCGATTGGCCTTATCGAGGTTGATCTCGATGTTGCCCTGCTCGATCCGGGCGTCGCTGGCGATGGCGGCCGCAATGAGTTCGCCCTGGGTCCGCAACGATTCCTTTTTCGCTTCCACGAGCCACGTCTGATAGTGGCTCAGGTAATAGATCCCGCCGATCATCACCGCGAGCCCGACGAGATTGGCGAGCATGATGCGGCGCAGGAGGCTGGTGGATGCGAACCGGAACAGCCGGGCGTCCCTGAGGCTCCGCAAACCGCGCAGGACCCGCCGCGATGCACGGCGCAGCGGTTCGGTCAGAACGTTGGTGGCTGGGGCTCCCTGGGTCTCGAGCGCCACTTACCTCTCCGCTGGGGCAGCCATGCCCTGTCACGCTGAGTAGAAAACGAAGGGGGCCGCCTTCGATCTAAGGCAGCCCCGCCGAAACAGCCACAGCGTTTCGATCAGGCTTCCTTGAAGCGGTAGCCGACGCCATACAACGTCTCGATCACGTCGAAGTCGTCGTCGACCTGCTTGAACTTCTTGCGCAAGCGCTTGATGTGACTGTCGATCGTCCGATCGTCAACATAAACCTGATCATCGTACGCCGCATCCATAAGTGCATCGCGGGTTTTGACCACGCCCGGCCGCTGAGCCAGGGCCTGGAGGATGAGGAACTCCGTCACGGTAAGCGTCACGGGACGATTGTCCCAATGGCAGGTATGACGCTCCGGATCGAGCCGGAGCTTGCCCCGTTCCAGCGAGCGCGAAACCTCAGGCTGCGGAGAGCTGCCATCCTTGGGTGCGAAACGGCGCAGGATCGCCCTGACGCGTTCGATGATCAGCCGCTGCGAGAATGGCTTCGTGATGTAATCGTCGGCCCCCATCTTGAGGCCGAACAGCTGGTCGATCTCCTCGTCCTTGGAGGTCAGGAAGATCACCGGCATATCCGACTGCTGGCGGACTCGCCGGAGCAGTTCCATGCCGTCCATGCGTGGCATCTTTATATCGAAGATGCCGAGGTCCGCGGGGTCTTCGGTCAGGGCTTCGAGCGCGGCGGCCCCGTCGTTGTAGGTCCGCACCTTGTAACCTTCCGCCTCGAGTGCCATGCCGAGAGAGGTCAGGATGTTGCGCTCGTCGTCGACCAACGCAATGGTGGTCTTTTCCTTCATGGTCCGTATATCCTCTTGAGCGCCTCTTGAGCTCACGGCGCACTATGGCCCCAACTGGAGTCGAAATGTGGCGAACCCTCCAGGGGAGCGAGCGCCCTATTCGACGATTGTGGCGGGTCCTTTCTCGACGAATTGTGCTGAACCGTAGCTGAACGGCAACGCCAGGGCAAAGCGAACAATCCGGCCGGAGCGGGACAAATTGGCAGATCTCTCTGAAAAATCAGGACTAAACGCTTCTCCGGCGCTGGCTGTGAAAAAACTGCTGCGTGAGGCCAGGAAAGCCGCACTTGCGACGTTGGATCGTCAAGGCGGAGGCCCTTACGCCTCGCTTGTGACCCTCGCGACAGCCGCCAACGGCGCTCCCCTGATTCTGATTTCAAGGCTGGCCCTGCACACCCAGAATGTTCTGGCGGACGCCCGTGCCGGGCTCCTGATCGACGGAACGAGCGCCGCGGGAGACCCGCTGGCCGGTGGGCGCGTGAGCCTCACGGGGCGCCTCGTAGAAACCCCGTCGGAACACGACAAGCGCCGGTTTCTCGCCCGTCACCCCGACGCTGCGATGTATGCGGCGTTCAGCGACTTTGCTTACTATCGCTTTGAGATCGCTCGCGCTCACTTCGTGGGCGGATTCGGCCGCATCGTC
Organism: Deltaproteobacteria bacterium; assembly: GCA_050258115.1. Classification (GTDB taxonomy): domain Bacteria; phylum Pseudomonadota; class Alphaproteobacteria; order Rhizobiales; family Hyphomicrobiaceae; genus JAGVSR01. The sequence continues at coordinate 3,000 of JBLMYE010000251.1, forward strand.
GATCTGGCACCGGATGAAATCCTTCTCGATCTTTCCGGCGCCGGACGGCTCCTGGAGGCCGAACCGGAGATCATCGAACACATGAACGACGATCATGCCGACGCGCTCGCGGCCTATGCCGGCCGCCTCATCGGCGAGCAGCAGGAACCGGGTGCCTGGAAAATGACCGGGATCGATCCGGAGGGGCTCGACATCGTCGGGCCGGGCAGGGCTCTTCGGATCGATTTCCCGGAACGCATCGCCTCACCCGGCGACGCCAGGAAGGGGTTGGCCGCGCTCGCCGCCGAAGCACGCACAGCATTTTCACCGCGTTCTTGAGATTTGGTTTTTCGATCGAGCGATAGGGCTATACTTTCGAATGGGTTGAGTTCGCGGGACGGGGGGCCTAACGAGGCTCCCGCGGTTGCACAACTCATCCGTGCGTCCTCGCTTTAAAGGGGCGGCAGCAACAAGCGTCCGGCGCTGAACGACCGGACCGGAGACTGATCCCGGGGAATGCGTCCGTTTCATTCGTGGCCCGCGCCCAGACGGACGCGCGGCTTTCTTTCGAACTGTCAGCCACGGTCTCAAGATGTCGACTGAAATCTTCCCGCTGAACGCCTGCCGTAAGCTCTCCATCAACAACTCGACGCCGGAACTCGTCGAAACCGCAATCCGCCGCAACGAAGGCCGGCTGGCCGCCTCCGGTTCGTTCGTCGTCGAGACCGGTCAGCAT
>JBLMYE010000252.1:0-5276 GCA_050258115.1 Deltaproteobacteria bacterium
CTGGCGGTCAATCTTCGCGCGCCCGCAGCCGCGCCCCACCGATCCAGTCGAAGCCAAGCGGCAAGCCCTGGGCGCGCTCCTGTTTTTCGATCCTCGTCTGTCGAGGGAGAACGACCGGTCGTGCGCGTCCTGCCATGAGCCGGACAAGGGCTACAGCGATGGCGAGCCTCGGGCGCGGGGCCGGGATGGGTCGCCGCTGATGCGGAATACGCCGCATCTGTTCAATCTGGCCGAGGCCACGAGCTTCTACTGGGACGGCCGGGAGCCGACGCTCGAGCAGCAGGCGCGGGTGCCCATCTCAACCGAAAACGAACTTGGTGCCGGGATGGAAACGGCCGTCGCGAGACTATCGGCCGATGCCGACCTTCGCGCGCTTTTCGCGGAAGCGTTTCCGGGCGAGACGGAGCCGGGCGAGACTTCCATCCTTGCTGCGCTGGCGGCTTACGAGCGCAGCGTTGTTTCGCCGGAAACGCGGTTTGATGCCTGGGTGCGCGGCGACAGCGATGCGCTGGACGCGACCGAGTTACGGGGCTTTCGCATCTTCGTCGGCAAGGGCGGCTGTGTCTCCTGCCACGGGGGCTGGCGCATGACAGATGATTCGCTTCATGATGTCGGTCTGCGAACAACCGATCCGGGCCGCAGCGCTGTTCCCGGAGGCGTGGCGGGCATCGTTGCGTTCAAGACGCCGGGTCTAAGGCAGGTCGCGAAAACCGCGCCTTACATGCACGACGGCTCGCTTGCGACACTGGATGCGGTTGTCGATCATTATGCGGGCAAGCTCATCCGCCGCCCCTCGCTCTCGCCCAATGTCGTGCGTGATCTCGATCTGGATGCCAGCGAGCGAGCAGCTCTCGTTGCTTTTCTGAAGACGCTTTGAGGAGCGATTCGCAGGGTTGTGACCGCTGGATCGACTGAAATCATGGCATTCCGATCGTGTGGATCAGCCATGCACTCAGGAGAAGCGGACAAATCGCCCGTATTCTCCGCCCGTTGCCGCATGATGCGTCGCTTGAACGCAACGGTGCCCGACGGATTATTTCTCATGCATAGCTTGCCACTTTTATGAACTTGCCAGGAACAAATACCGGGCATACCTTTTTGATCAAGAAAAAGACAAGACGGGATGGACGCCCAATCTGCAGCAGATCTCGCCGATGCGAGGTCATAACCGACGCAGGGGTGTCCAATGCTGGAATTGATGGTTTCAGTCTGCCTGATCTCCGATCCCGCTCGCTGCAAAGATGTCTCGCTGACCTATTCGGCGGAAAACCTGACACCGATGCAGTGCATGATGGGTGCTCAGCCTGAAATTGCGAAATGGATCGAGGCGCACCCCAAGTGGGCGCTCAAGAAGTGGACGTGCCACAGGGCCGGCCTCTACGCCAAGATCTGATCGGGGCTCGTCAGCATCCGGGACGGCGCCCCCGAGCCGCCCGGAAGTCTGCGTCCTTCGCCCTCGCGCGCGGTGCTATTCTTTAAATCTTTTAAGTTTTTCCAGTTTTGATCGGTTGACAGCGGCTCGGCGGCACGGCTCCCCTCTCGCGTAAAAGAGGCGAAGTCGGAGGACGCAATGGCCGAGAACACCCCCCAGAATTTTGCAACGCTTGCCGTTCATGCCGGGGCCGCTCCCGATCCCGCTACCGGTGCGCGCGTCACCCCGATCTATCAGACGACCTCATTCGTCTTCCGCGACGCAGACCATGCCGCCAACCTGTTCGGGCTGCAGGAGTTCGGCAACATCTACACGCGGATCATGAATCCGACGCAGGCGGTGCTCGAAGCGCGCGTCGCGGCTTTGGAGGGCGGTTCCGCGGCTCTCGCGGTCGCGTCCGGCCACGCGGCCCAGTTCCTGACGTTCCACACACTTCTGGAACCTGGCGACGCGTTCATCGCGGCGCGGCAGCTTTATGGTGGCTCGGTCAACCAGTTCAACCACGGGTTCTCGAAGTTCGGCTGGTCCGTCACCTGGGCAGATGCGACCAAGCCCGAAACGTTCCGGGCAGCCGTCACCGAGAAGACGCGCGCAATCTACGTGGAGAGCATTGCAAACCCGGGCGGGATCGTCATCGACCTGCCAGCGATCGCGGCGGTGGCAAAAGAGGCCGGTGTGCCTCTCGTCGTCGATAATACGCTGGCCACGCCCTACCTGTGCCGTCCGAAGGATTTCGGAGCCGATATCATCGTGCATTCACTGACGAAGTTCATGGGCGGGCAGGGCAATTCGATCGGCGGCATCATCGTCGACTGCGGAACCTTCGATTGGAAGGGGGCTAGGCATCGCTACAGAACGCTCGTCGAACCCAATGCCTCCTACAACGGCATCGTGCTGGCCGATGCCTTCGGGCCGATGGCGTTCGGGCTGGCCTGCCGCGTGATGGGGCTGCGCGACCTCGGGCCGGCGATCGCGCCGCTCAACGCCTTTCTCATCCTGAACGGAATCGAGACGCTGCCGCTCAGGATGGAGAAGCATTGCGAAAACGCCGTGCGCGTCGCCGCCTATCTCGAACGGCACAAGGCAGTCGCGTGGGTCAACTACGCGGGGTTGCCGTCGTCGCCGAACCATGCGCTTGCCACGCGGATCACGCCGAAAGGGGCGGGGGCGGTGTTCACGTTCGGACTGAAAGGCGGCTATGAGGCCGGCATGAGATTCGTGTCGAGACTGAAGCTCTTTTCGCATCTGGCCAACATCGGTGATGTGCGCAGTCTCGTCATTCATCCCGCCTCCACGACGCATCGCCAGCTCACCGACGAGCAGCGTCTGGCAGCCGGTGCAGGACCTGACGTCGTGCGGCTGTCGATCGGCATCGAAGATCCCGACGATCTCATCGCGGATCTGGAAGAGGCGCTGTCGCAGACCGTCTAGCCGCGCGAGATGAAGCCCTCGGCGGCGACCGGCCGGTATGGGCCTCCGACCGCAGCGGCCATGTAGTGCCAGGCATGAAAGGCGAGGGTTGAAATGAGCGCGGCACCGATCGCCAGCGTCGCGAGCACGCTCGCCACATATCGCCAGTCGGCGCGGTATTGGTCGAGATAGGCAGAGCCGTGTTCAGGGCCGCGACGGTCGCGGCCCATGAAGAGGGCGAAGTAGTAGCGCCGGCCAAAAAAGCCGCCGGTTTTGCGGATCGCCACGCGATGCGGGGTCGGCGGTTCATAGGTGGCTTGTCCCAGGGCCGCGATCTGCTCCGGCGTAAACGACAACTGTACGTCGACCGGCATGCGGGCATAGATGCGCGCCAGCGTCGGATTATCTTCGACTAAAATGGACATGTCGTTCATGTTACCACTCCGGCTTTGCAGCGCGCATACTCGAACGCGCACGGGCATAAGCCGGAATATCGTGCCATAACCCCGCTAATTATCGGTTTAGCAAGGCGTGCCGACAGTGTGCCGCTGCGGAACGGGCTTTAATTGGTTTTCTTTACGTAGCTGCCGGGGGCGGGTTCGATGACGCCCAGCTTTTCGCCCGGTTCACGGGGAAGGGTCCAATTTCCCGATTTACGGTGCAGCCACTCGATCCAGTGCGGCCACCATGATCCCGGATGTTCGGTCGCCTTGGTGATCCACTCGCCGAGCTGCTTGGGCTTCAGGCTCTTGTTGGTCCAGTACTGGTACTTCACCTTGTCCGGCGGGTTGATGACGCCGGCGATGTGGCCCGAACCGGCGAGTACGAACTCGACGGGGCCGGAAAACATGCGGGCACCCAGATAGACGGATTCGGCCGGCGCGATATGGTCGTCGCGCGTGGCGATGGTGAAGATCGGAAGGTCGATTTTCGACAGGTCGAGCTTCACGCCGCCAAGTTCCAACTGGCCCTTGGCCAGCTTGTTCTCGTTATAGAACTCGCGCAGGTAGAAGGCATGGCAGGCTGCTGCGATGCGCGTCGAGTCCTGGTTCCAGTAGAGCAGATCAAACGGGAACGGCTTGCGTCCGAGCAGGTAATTGTTGACGACGTAGGGCCAGATCAGATCGCGTGGCCGCATCATATTGAAGACGTTCGCCATGCGCGAACCATCCAGGAAACCGCGCTCGTTCATGACCTGCTCGAGGTTGTCGAGCTGTTCGTCTTCGGTAAAGAGCAGTAGATCGCCGGCCTTGGAGAAGTCGACCTGCGTGGTGAGGAATGTAACGGCGTTGAAGGGCTTCTCGCCGCGTGCGGCGAGCCACGCGAGGGTGGTGCCGAGGAGCGTGCCGCCCACGCAATAGCCAAGCACGTTGCATTCTTCGAGGCCGGTTTCGCGGTGTACGGCATCGGCGGCCGTGAGCAGACCCTCGGTCATGTAGTCTTCGAAGGTGACGTCGGCCAAGTCCGCGCCGGGGTTCACCCAGGAGATCACGAAGACCGTAAAGCCCTGATCGACGACATACTTGATGAAGCTTTTCTGGGGCGTGAGATCGAGGACGTAGTATTTGTTGATCCAGGGCGGAACCATGAGGATCGGAAGCTCACGCACCTTATCGGTGGTGGGTGTGTACTGCACGAGTTGAAGCAACTCGTTCTGGAAAACGACTTTGCCGGGCGTGGTGGCGAGGTTCTTCCCGACCTCGAAGGCGGACGCATCGGTCTGGCTGATGCGCATGAGGTCGCCGGACCCCTCCAGATCGCGCAGCAGCAGTTTAACGCCCTCGACAAGATTTCGGGCATTCGATGCCATCGTCTCCCGCATGACCTCCGGGTTGGTGATGGGGAAATTGGAAGGCGAGAAGGCACTCGTCAGCTGCCGGAAATAGAATTCGGCCTTCTGCCGTCCGGCTTCGTCGAGCCCCTCCGTCTGTGCGAGATTTTCTTCGGCCCACTTCGTCGTGAGCAGATAGGCCTGTTTGACGAAGTCGTAATAGGGGTTCTTGGACCATTCCGGGTCGCGGAAGCGGTTATCGGTCGGGGCCGGTTCGATGACCGGTTCCGGCTCGATGCCGAGCATCCGCTGCATGGTCCGGTTCCACAACTCCGCGTAGGACCCCATCAGTTCGGCTTGGGCCTGTGCGAGTCTTGCCGGATCGGCCATCCAGCGCGAATAGATGGCGGAGATGGTCTCCGCAGCGCGGGTCATCTCGCTGGCCGCGGAGAACGGCGTCATTTGCGTGTCGGGTCGATCGAGGAACTGAGTTACAGCCCTGCCGCCTTCTTCGTAGGCCTTCAGGACGTTGCGGGTGAATTCCTCGGGATCGGGGATCTTGTAGGGGGTGACGGGATCGGCCTGCGTCTTATCTTTGGTCATGGCGCCCAGACTTCGAAAACGGAACGAAACCTTATCATATCCGGGTGCGGACTTCCCATC
>JBLMYE010000253.1:0-22326 GCA_050258115.1 Deltaproteobacteria bacterium
CGCCACCGCGTTCCGATGCTCTCCCTCGGCAATGCTTTCGACGATGAAGAAGTGGCCGACTTCGCCGCCCGCGTTCACCGCTTCCTCGGGCTCGACGACAGCGATCCCGTCGCCTTCACCGCCGAGCCCAAGATCGATGGCCTGTCGATATCGATCCGGTACGAGAACGGCCATCTCGTTGAAGCGGCGACGCGCGGTGACGGCTCGGAAGGCGAGCGTGTCACCGACAACGTGAGGACCATCAGGGAGATTCCCCACGTCCTGAAAGGCAAGGATGTGCCGGGCGTCGCCGAGATTCGCGGCGAAATCTACATGAGCCACTCCGAGTTCAAGAAGCTGAACGAGGCCCAGGCCGCATCAGGCGGCAAGATCTTCGCAAATCCGCGCAACGCCGCCGCCGGCTCCCTGCGCCAACTCGATCCGGCGGTCACCGCCTCGCGTCCCTTGCGTTTCTTCGCCTATGCCTGGGGAGAGATGTCGGCACTGGCCGCCGATACGCAGCACGGCATGATCGACGCGATGCACCGTTGGGGGCTGCCGGTCAATCCCTTGACGCGGCGCTGCAGCCGGACGGACGATTTGCTGGAATTCTATCGGGATATGGCCGGGAAGCGCGCGGCGCTGGGCTACGACATCGACGGCGTCGTCTACAAAGTTGACCGGCTCGACCTTCGTGAGCGCCTCGGCTTCGTATCGCGATCACCACGCTGGGCCATCGCTCACAAGTTTCCCGCCGAACAGGCCGTAACGATTGTCCGCGCCATCGATATTCAGGTTGGACGCACGGGCGCGCTTACCCCGGTAGCAAAGCTCGAGCCGGTCACTGTTGGAGGCGTCGTCGTTTCCAACGCGACACTGCACAACGAAGACGAGATTGCGCGCAAGGATATTCGCATTGGCGATACCGTCGTCGTGCAGCGCGCCGGCGACGTCATTCCGCAAGTGGTGTCCGTCGTTCTCGACAAGCGTACAGGAGGGTCGCGAAAATTCCACATGCCCCATGTCTGCCCGGCTTGCGGCAGTCATGCCGTGCGCGAGGCCGACGAGAACGACGACAGCGAAAGTGGCGTCGTTCGCCGCTGTACGGGTGGCCTGATCTGCCCGGCCCAGGCGAAGGAGCGTTTGAAGCACTTCGTTTCACGCCTCGCCTTCGACATCGAAGGGCTTGGTGAGGAGAAGATCGAGCTGTTTTTCGACGAGGGGCTGATCCGCACGCCGGCCGATATTTTCACGCTCCAGGCTCGCGACGCCAAGAGCAACGCGCCGCTGAAGTCGCGCAAAGGCTTCGGCGAGAAGTCCGTCGACAAGCTGTTTGCCGCAATTGATGAGCGCCGCAAGATCGGGCTCGAGCGCTTTCTCTATGCGCTGGGCATCCGCTACATTGGAGAACAGACGGCCAAGGACCTGGCGAGAGCATTTGGCTCTCTGCGCGAATTCCGCAAAGCCGTCGATGCTGCCGTTGCGGGCGGGAAGGATAGTGAAGCCTATGCCGACATCGACAGCATCGAGGGTATAGGGGAAACCGTTGTCGACGCGCTGATCGACTTCTTCTCCGAACCGCACAACATTGAAGCCCTCGACGCTCTCCTTGCCGAAGTCGAAGTCGAGCCTTATGTGCGCACCACGGTCGCCTCTCCCGTGAGCGGCAAGACGGTCGTGTTTACCGGTTCGCTGGAAAGGTTGTCTCGCAACGAGGCCAAGGCCCAGGCCGAGCGGCTCGGCGCAAAGGTGGCGGGTTCCGTCTCCAAGAAAACCGACTACGTCATTGCCGGCGCGGACGCCGGTTCGAAGCTTGCCAAGGCTCGTGAACTTGGCGTCGCGGTGCTCACCGAAGACGAGTGGCTCGACCTCATCAAAGCCTGATGACGGGGGTTAAACCGGCTGTGTCGCGGCATGGAGCCACTTTACCACGTCGTCTTCGCCGGCCACTTCCTCTCCGATCACCTCCCGAACCCGCGCGTGATAGGCGTTGATCCAGTCGCGCTCCTCCTTCGTGAGAAGGTTCCGGGCAATCAGCCGCCGGTCGACGGGAACGAGCGTCAGCGTCTCGAAGCCCATCATGGGGCGTTCGCCCCCATCCGGGATTTCCGCATCTGTGACGAGCACGAGGTTCTCGATGCGGATCCCGTACGCGCCGGCCTTGTAATACCCCGGTTCGTTCGAGCAGATCATGCCGGGTTCCAGCGCCACCATGCCTGCCCGCGAAATGGACTGGGGCCCCTCGTGAACCGACAGATAGCTGCCGATGCCATGGCCCGTCCCATGGTCGTAATCCAGCCCGTGCTGCCATAATGCCCGCCGAGCGAAGGGATCGAGATCGATGCCGCGCGTGCCCTTGGGAAAACGAGCAGTTGCGATGGCGATGTGTCCCTTGAGGACGAGAGTGGCCCGCTCCTTCATTTCCTCGGAGGGCGTGCCGATGGCCACCGTGCGCGTGATGTCGGTCGTGCCGTCTTCATACTGCGCCCCCGAGTCGATGAGGAAGAGTTCGCCCTTACCCAGTAATCGGTTGGTCGCCTCCGACACCCGGTAGTGAACGATTGCGCCGTTCGGCCCGGAACCGGAAATGGTGTCGAACGAGATTTCCCGGAGGTGCCGCGTGGCGGTTCTCAGGTCTTCCAGCTTGCGAACCGCCGTAATCTCGTCGAGCCGGCTCCCGGCCGCCGCTCCATCGAGCCACTGGAGAAAGCGCACCATGGCCGCGCCGTCGCGAATGTGGGCTTTGCGTGCTCCGGCGATTTCCGCAGCGTTCTTGATAGCCTTGAGCCCGATGCAGGGATCAGCCCCGGCCGAGACGATCTTCGGTCCCAATCCGCGCGCAAGCGCATAGGGGGCAGTCTCGGGATCCAGCCGCACAGAACTGCCTTCGGACTTCAATGCGGAGATGCGCGCGCCGAGTGCACCGGGCTCAGCGATTGCTGCAACCCGTTCCAGTTCGCGGCGCACCTCGTTCGAAAGTTTGGCGCTGTCGACGAAAAGCTCCGGCTTGCCTTTCGCCGGCACGATTGCGAACGCAAGGACCACCGGGTTATGTGCAATGTCGGACCCGCGGATGTTGAACAGCCAGCAGATACTGTCGGGCAGCGTCAGCACCACATAGGCCTGGCCGTCGGTGCTCAGCCGCTTCTGGACGTCCGCGATCTTCTTCTCGGCCGTGCGTCCGGCTTTCTTGACGGAATGCAGGACGACGGGGTTGCGCGGCGGCGCCGGCCGGTCACGACCCCAGGCCCGGTCGACGAGATTGCGCGCAATGGGCTTCAGCTCCAGACCCTTCTTCTCGATTTGAGCCTGCAGCCGCTTGATTTCGCCTGCGGTGTGCAGCCAGGGATCGAACCCGACTGTCGAACCCTCGCGCAAATGCGCCGTCAGCCACTCGGCAAGCTTCGCCCGTGCCAGACCTGGAAATTCGAAGACCGCGGGATCGCATTCGCGAGCCGCCTGGATCGTATATCGGCCGTCCACGAAAAGAGCTGCATGCTTTGCCGTTACGGCCGCGAGCCCTGCGCTGCCCGAGAAGCCAGTCAGCCATTTCAAACGCTCGGCCGAGGGCGGCACGTATTCGCCCTGGTGTTCGTCTGCGCGCGGGACGAGGAACGCGGCGATGTTCTGTGCGGCCATCAATGCGCGCAGCTTGGCGACACGCGGCGCGGCGAGTGCGGGATCGGCGAATGCGGTGAAGGTTTGGAACATGCTGCCTTGTTTAAGGGCAGGCCCAGTCGGGTGCAACACGTGCGCTTCAGCGCTTGGTGAAGGTCAGCGTCGACCATCCGGTCAGCCGGTCGTGCCGCTCCAGCGCGAAGCCCTGTGCCACGTAGGCGGCAATCACGGCAGGAGCCTGCGGGATAAGAATGCCCGAAAGGACGAGGTTGCCCCCTGGCGTCACGATCCGGCGGATGTCCCGGGCGAGCCGCATCAGCGGACCGGCGAGAATATTGGCGACGACCAGATCGAATGGCGCCGTTCGGCGGAGTCTGGGGTGCGAAAGCCCTGTTGCGACGTGCGCCGCGATCCGGCGCGGTCCCGTGTTTGCCGCCATGTTCGACCGCGCCACCGCGACGGATGTCGGGTCCATGTCGGTGGCGATGATGGTAGCCCGGGGCAGCACCCGCGCAGCCGCGATGGCGAGCACGCCTGACCCGCAGCCGAGATCGAGGACGCGGCGAAACAGCCGGTCACGGGTGAGGCGGTCGATCGCTGAAAGGCAACCAAACGTGGTGGCATGGTGCGCCGTGCCGAACGCTTCACCTGCATCGATCAGGATGGCATTGGGGCCACGAGCGACACGGTCCCGGTCGTGCGAACCGTGCACGGTGAAGCGGCCCGCGATCACCGGAGGCAACGCCGCTTGCGAGATCGCGACCCAGTTGAGCGCGGGCACGTCTTCCGTTGCGATCGGAGGCACGTCGAGCCCGGTCACGTCGGCAAGCATCGCCCGGAGTTCCGCCGCGTCCGGAAGTTCGCTGAAATAGGCTTCGATGCGCCAGCCGTCTTCGCCAGCCCCGAACAGTGTCAGCGCCTCCGGCGGCGGCTCGACGAGGTCCTGGAGCGCTCCGGCGAGCGAGCGCGCGGTATCCCGGTCTGCGGTGACGAGCGTGAGTTTGCGAGCGGTCATGCAACACGGGATGAAAGTCGCGAGGTCTCGACGACCAGCGATGGAAGGGGAACGCGGGTGCGTATCCCAGTTTCAGAGGTGAGGGAAGTCCTCCGCGTCGATTTCGAGGCCTTCTGGCTTCGTCCCGTCCGGCAGGTCGTCCAGAAACTGGTCCCACTTCCGGTCAAGGTGCTGGGCGGCCTCGGTCGGGGGGAGGGTATGCAGCGTACCATCCGCGTCTTCGGTAACGATGCCATCCGCGAGCAGGCGTTCCAGTGCGTCGGCAAGATCGAAATCGACACGGATCTCGAAAGTCTTCATCAGATAGCTTTCGATCGCGGAATCGATCAGATCGAGATCGCTGCGTTTGCACTTCTCCTTGGCGAGCACGCTGTAGAGAAGGATTTCCTCTTTGACATCCTCTTCCGCGCCGCGCTCCCCCAGCTTTATGAGGACGCCGCGGTTGTCCGCCATCGCGTGGAAATAGAGGTTTTGCGCCATCACGACCATATAGCGCTGCTTCTGATTGAAGAAGTTCACGCCCTGCCGGAACGCGATGCCCCCGAGCCCCGCCAGAGCTCCCATGAGGGCGACCGGATTGGCGACCGTCAAACCGCCCGCCGCAAGCTTACCCGCGGTTCCGAAAAGCCCCATGCCGACCGCGCCGCCTCCCGTCACCCCGAGCTTGATTTTGTCCAGCAGGCGGAAGCGCACGCGCGTATTGGGAAAAACCATCTCCAGATCGTTGCGCGGAATATTCTTGAACAGCTTGATGTAGATGTTGTCTTCCTTCACCTCGACGGGAAGGCTACCGCGCAGGCGCGCAACGACCTTGGCCGCTTCCTTCTCGCTGATGTTCTTCTCGGCCATGACCTCGCGCACCCGAACGTCGAACGGCTTCAGCTTGAAGAGGAGTAGGAGCCGGCGGTAGATCGGGACGTCGAATTCTTCCTTGCGCATAAACTTCCTGTAGTTTGTGCGCTTGTCCCGCTTGGTCGACTTGCCGCGGTAATAGAGCAGACACTCCTCGAAAACCCCGAGGTCGACCTGCAGGTCGAGACCGTAGTGGCTGTCTTTCGTCAGGATCAGTTCGACTGATTTCGGATCGATGGCAACGTAATTGGCCCGCTCGAGGATCCGCTTCACATCTGTAACGGTCCGCTTCTGCAGCCGCTTCTTCTCGTCTGGTGTATACTGCCGGGTGATCAGGAGATCGCTGTCGGGGTCGAATGGTTCGTAGGCGCGAAGCAGCGACATCAGCTTGCGGTTATGCTGTTGGCGCCGCCAGAAGTCGAGATAACGGAAGAACCGGCGCGCCTGCTGGTTCTGGCCTTCCGGCCATGCGTCTGCGACCGTCAGGCGATCGACGAGCGCGAGCGTCGTGACGGGAATGAACCTTTCGTAGGCAGGAACGGGCTGCTGAGGCCCCGCGCCGATTTGAAAATGCGCACGAGCGCCCGCCCCCCTCGATGTTGCCGCTGGACCGTGTTGCACGCTCCCCGTCCCGACTGTTCCCGCATTTGCCGATGCCATGACGTCCACCCTCGTCGATCCGCACGGCCGGCGGGACTATTGTGGCGGCGCCTCTTCGCCTTGTCGAGACGACGCCGCAGCCGGTCACCGGTCTGGTCGCGCAACGTGGCAGTGCGATGACGTCCCGCGCTGGCCAATGGCGCGGGCGTCATCCCCTAGCACTTTGATTGAGCATAACGAAAACGTCGTTTTTGCCTTAGTGGTGCCGTTGTCGCCCAGGACACAGACCGGTAGAGTATTTTGAGTGTTCGGAGGGGGAATTTTTGACTGGGCGGGCAATCCTGTTCTTGATCGTGGCGTTGGCGGGCCTGCAGGCCGCGCCAGCCCTGAGCATGGACGCGCAATCGTCCGTGAACGCTGCGGTTCGCCTGGTCATGCCCTACAGCTGTTCGGTCGAGCGTGGCACGCTCATTACGCGTCCGGGGCCGGAACGTTCCTACGATATCGTCGGGACGCGGGACCAGCGCGTTTTCACCACCTGCGACCCACCATTCTCGAATAATTGCCGCTCTCTGACCGTTCACAAATTCGAGGTCGCATGCGGATTGGACCGCGTGCCGTGGTACCGGATCGTCGCCTCGGTCGGCCGGACGACCGCAGGCGAGGCGACGCTGTCCAAGGGGCTCCTCGTCCTCACACGCGAAGCCGATGCAGCAGCGGGTCACGCTCCCAGTTGCGCCGATCGGAAAACGCAGGCCGCAGGCGGCGGTGAATGTCTGCCGTGGCGCGTGCGCAAACCGATGGAGCGCATTGTACTGCCGCAGGGGTTCGCGCCACTGGGTGAAACTGGCGCTCGCATCGTTGAATCCAACACTCCGTCCAACTACGCCTCTGCTGAAATGATGACGCTCGGTGCCGGTGAACTGCCGGGCGGTGGCCTCTACCGTGTGACACCCGACGAGCGGTCCGCAAACGATTACGACGGGCTTCGCCCCGTTGCAGCCTCCGGTTCGGAGCCCCCGGTTGAACAGGAGCGCGCCGGCGGCTGGACGACGTCCCTTTCGTTCAGCACCGCCGAGCCGTCGGTGCCCGAACTGGTGGTCGCCACCTCATCTGTGTCGCAGCCATCGACCGTCAATACGGCAGCGGCCGTTCCAGCGTACTCGCTTTTTCCATGGATCGTCGCCTTGATCGCGTCCGTCGGATTGGCGGTGGCCGCGTATCTGCATCGCACCAGGCAGTTACGACTCGCGGCGCCCGACCTGAGCGGAGCGGCTGACGCGGCACTGCGGAACCTGCGTAAAGCCCAGGATCTCACGAGCGGGCTTATCGGTGCCATGAGCGCCGGGCTGAAGTCAGGACCGGACGAGATCGCTCAAGACACCGACCGTCTCGAAGATCCAACCCTTGCCGGCGCGCTTTTGCAACTCAAGGCCATGTTCGCACGAACTGAAGCAGCCGTAGCGACGCTGTCGGCCACGGCGGTGGTTCGCGAAGTTATGCAGACGGAGCTTGCCGGCATTCGCAGCCGTCTGGAGGAGGCCGAACGCGCGGCGCGCCGCGGTTCGACGCCGATGATGAAACTCGCCGCGCAATTTCGCCAGATCGCACGCGACATCGATCGCGTTCAAAGCGTGACCCAGAGCGCATCACGCAGCCTTGGCCCGCAAGCCTGACCGCGCAAATGCGCGTTGCAGGTATAGAAAAAGACCCGGTCTGCTGCTGAAAGAGAGAACCGGGTCTTTTTCTTTGCCTTCGATCTAATCGCGCGGGCTCTCAAGGGTAGGCGAGGGGGCGCGCGTCTGCTGATCCGTTGAGATGATCGCCGTGGCCGTTGCCCGGTTTCGCCAGGGGGACTTGAGCACCCGGCTCGGTCTGCGGCTGAATTTCTGATCCGTCCCGCACGCGGCGCGACCGGCCGTCGAAACTGGCGCCCTGCTCGATCGCGAGATATTCGGCGGCGATGTCGCCCTCGACCTCCGCGCTCGCATGCAGAATGACCCGGTTGGAAAGGATCGCTCCGTTCACGCGGCCATGCACGTCGACGGCTTCGGCGGTGATCGAGCCCGTCACTATGGCCTCCCGGCCGACCTCCAGTTGCCGCGAATGCAGATCGGCCTGAATGTTCCCGTTCACCCGCAACGTGCCCTTGCAGCGGATGGTGATCGACTGGCCTTCGATGCTGAGATCGCTGCCTATGAGCGATTCCTCGAGCACTCCGGAGTTATGGCCCGGTCCCACGCTGAATGGCGCGCCGCTCATCTGCGCCGTCATGTTCTGCGCTGCGAGATGCTGTTGGACCGGCTTCGGCCCGACCGCCGCGGCGGTTGTCCTGGCCGGCGCCGCCGGTTCCGATTTCCGATTGAACACCATGTGACGCTCCCACTCTCGTGAACCCGATACGTGCCCCGAGCGTGCAGACATGCAGCGCCTCGATGGTCGAATTATGACTCGCGGCAGTCATAACATTTTGCTCTGATTGACTAAAATCGGCGTTTGGGCTGGCCGGAGCAGAGCCTTCTCCGGTCCTGCTCCGCCAACGGGCCGTCAGATCGGCCGGACAAAACTGTCAACGACGCGCTTACGGCCCGACGTCTTGAACTCGATGGTGAGCTTGTTGCCGTCGACTTCCGCGACCCGGCCTTCACCGAATTTCGAATGAAAAACGCGGTCGCCGGTCTTGTAACCGGCACCCTCCGCAGTCGACGAGGCCACGAGCTGCCCCTCGATGGTCAGCGCAGACCGTGACGTGGGCGACGGCTGCTGTTGCGTGCGAGCATTCTGCGCCCGCTGCCACCCGGGGGTTGAATAGGAGGAACGGAACTGCGGCTGCGGTTCTTCGAAACGCGAACGGCTATAGGGGTTGCCGTAGAGATTTTGCGGATTGGCATAGGCGCCGCCGAACGGACTTTTTATCTCGCGAACTTCGACGTGCGTCTCCGGCAGCTCATCGACGAAGCGGGACGGGATGGCGGCCTGGAACAGGCCGCGCAGACGCCGGTTTTGCGCGAAGGAGATATGCGCCTGCCGGCGCGCCCGTGTGATGCCGACATAGGCAAGGCGCCGCTCCTCTTCGAGACCGGCCTGCCCCTGTTCGTCCAGCGCACGCTGATGCGGAAAAAGCCCCTCTTCCCAGCCCGGAAGAAACACGGTGTCGAACTCGAGACCTTTCGCGGCGTGCAGCGTCATGATCGAGACGCGCTCGCCGTCGTTGCTCTGGTCAGCGTCCATCACAAGTGAGACGTGCTCGAGGAAGCCGTTGAGGGTCTCGAAGTCGTGCATGAAGCGCACGAGTTCTTTCAGGTTGTCCAACCGGCTTTGCGCTTGCGGACTCTTGTCCGACTGCCACATGGCCGTATAGCCGCTCTCGTCGAGAATGAGTTCGGCCAGTTCGGTGTGCTTCAGATTATCGATCTGCGATCGCCACCGCTGGAACGCCTGCACGAGATCGGAAAGGGCCTTGCGGGCCTTGCCGGGCAATTCTTCGGTCGCGACGATCTCACGCGCGGCATCGAACATGGCGATACCTCTCGCGCGCGCCAGTTCGTGAACGCGCTTGACCGATGTATCGCCGAGACCGCGTTTCGGCACATTGACGATGCGCTCGAATTTGAGGTCGTTCGACGGGTTCGACGTCACTTCCAGATACGCGATGGCGTCCTTGATTTCCTGCCGCTCGTAGAAGCGCGGCCCGCCGATGACGCGATAAGGCAGGCCCACGGTTATGAAACGGTCTTCCATAGCCCTCATCTGAGCCGAAGCCCGCACGAGGACGGCGATCTGATTGAGGCCGTGCCCGGCTTTGCGAAGCCGCTCTATTTCATCGGAGATTGAGCGGGCTTCTTCCTCGTCGTCCCACACGCCCGCGACGCTGACGAGGTTGCCCGCTTCGTCGTCCGTAAAAAGAGTTTTGCCGAGCCGCCCTTTATTATGCGCGATCAAGCCAGAAGCCGCGCCGAGAATATGCCCCGTCGAGCGATAATTGCGCTCCAGCCGGATGACTTTCGCGCCCGGAAAATCCTTCTCGAAGCGCAGAATGTTGTCCACTTCCGCGCCGCGCCAGCCGTAAATCGACTGGTCGTCGTCGCCGACGCAACAGACGTTCGGACAGCCCTGTGCGAGAATGCGCAGCCACAGGTACTGGGCGATGTTCGTGTCCTGGTACTCGTCGACCAGGATGAAGCGGAAGCGTTTGTGATAATCCGCGAGCACGTCCGGATGCTCCCGGAAGAGCCGCAGGTTCTCCAGGAGCAGATCACCGAAGTCACAGGCATTGAGATCTTTCAGGCGCTGCTGGTAGGCGGCATAGAGCTTGGCCCCCTTTCCCGCGGCGAACGCGAATCCTTCGCCCTGCGGAACTTTGTCCGGTGTGAGCCCGCGGTTCTTCCAACTGTCGATCAGATTTGCGAGTTGACGGGCCGGCCACCTGTCCTTGTCCAGACCTTCAGCCTCGATCACCTGCTTCATCAGACGCAGTTGGTCATCCGTATCGAGGATCGTGAACTGAGACCTGAGCCCGACCAGCTCGGCGTGACGGCGCAGGATCTTGACGCCGATGGAGTGGAACGTGCCGAGCCAGGGCATGCCCTCCACTGTGCCGCCGACGAGATGCCCGATACGTTCCTTCATCTCGCGCGCAGCCTTGTTGGTGAAGGTCACCGCGAGGATCTGCGACGGGAAGGCTCTCCGGCTCGCGAGAATGTGTGAAATGCGTGTCGTCAGGACCCGCGTCTTTCCGGTTCCGGCTCCTGCGAGCACAAGAACGGGCCCGTCCAGATTCTCGACCGCCTCACGCTGTTCCGGATTGAGATTCGCAAGATAGGGAACCTCGGGACGCTGAAGCGCGCGAGCGGAAATGGATGGCCGCTCGAGACCGGGCGCATCGGGCAAATCGAACGGCGGATCGTCACCGTCGGCCGGGCCATGTCCGGGCTGTCGGCGAGGTTGCGTTGAATTCGTCATCTGCCCCCTATAGCACGCTCTGGGTGGCGGGAATGGGCCCTCGGGGTTCTCCACATCTGGCTTGAGCGGACCCGGCAGAACCGGACGAACGCGCAAGCCGTCGCGTCTCCTTCCGGACATGGGAGGCGGACTGCGCTATTTCGAGACCCCGGCAGGGCTTTTTGGTTCAGAACCGTTGCAGGTTCAGGTAGAGTCAAAAACTGGGTATAGGTTGCCGGTCCCGGCGGCGGCGCCTCAGTTCCGGCACGGTCGCATTGCCAAAATTGAGCGTGGCCCGGTCACGCACCGGTTCGTTGTGTGGCAGCCCCCTTTGTGATTCGGGTGGCGACCATACACTTGCGAAGTTGATGAGCCCTGGGCTGACGACACTGGACGCATGAACAACCTGCTTCTCTACATCGGAGGACTGCTGATCGTCTTCATTGCGGCGCTCTTCGGCGTGCCGTATGCGATCGATTGGAACAGCTATAGGGGCGTCTTCGAGGAGGAAGCCTCTCGAATGCTCGGGCGCGAGGTGCGCGTGCAGGGCAACGTCGGGCTGCGGCTGCTTCCCACCCCTTACGTTCATGCTGAGAAGCTCCGCATCGGTGGCGCAGTCGGAGAGGAAACCGGCCGGGCCCTGTTCAAGGCCGATGGCTTTACCATGTGGCTGTCGGTGCCGCCGCTCCTCAAAGGAATCGTCGAGGCCCGCGAGGTCCAGATCGTCAAACCAGTGTTGGAGATCGCCGTCGACGAACAGGGACACACAAGCCTCGCCTCGCTGAAAGTCGCACCCGGCCGCTTCTCTTTCGTCCCTCAGGACATCGCGTTCCGTTCCGTCAGCATCATTGACGGAAGCCTGGGGATATCGGGCCCTGACGGAGTGGAACTTGTTCGGCTCGATGGGCTGAACGGCGAGGTCTCCGCCGACGCCATGGATGGTCCCTTCCGCTACCGCGGTACGGCGACGTGGAACGGCGAAGCGCGCGATGTGCGCATCACTACCGCCAAACAGGATTTGAACGGCGATCTGCGTTTCAAGACGATCGTCACCGTACCTGCCAGTGCGAACAGCTACACGTTTGAAGGGACCGTCCGAAACCTCTCCGGCGCCGCCGGGATAGACGGAAAGTTGACGGCTCGAATTTCAACCGCGGGCTTCGTCGTGTCGAGTGCGCCGTCCGCCGCCACCAATGATGCGCCCGGTTCGGTCGGCGCCAGAGGGACTACGAAAGGCGACGGCGCAGGCGGCTTTTTCGATGTCACCGCAAATGTCGTGTCCGGACCCGGCCGCATTAAGCTCGACGATATCGCAATCGCTCTCGAGCAGGGCGGGCTCCCGCAACTCATATCCGGCCGATCCAACCTCAGCTGGATCGGTGATATGAAGCTCGATCTCGACCTCAATTCCAAATGGCTCGACCTAGATCATCTGACCGGCGGGGCCTCCGCTGCGCCAGGTGCAATTCCCTTGGAACTGGCTCGCACGCTGTTCGACCGTCTGGTCGATGCGCTGCCGGCGTCCGCTCAGACGGAAATTGCGATTGCGGTCGATCAGGTCGGCCTGGGGAAACAGTCCGTCAGTGGGCTACTGATCAAGGCGACCCGTAAAACGGGGCCCCTGGAACTCGACAACGTCCGCGCCGGCTTGCCGGGCGGCACGGTCGTAGCCCTGGACGGGGTGGTCGATGGCGCGGCGGGCGCGCGCTCGTTCAAAGGAGCGCTGGCTCTGTCGGGCCAGAGCCTGACGCGCTTCACCACCTGGGGGTTCGGTGACAATCCCTTCAGCCGATCGCGCAATGACGGGCCCTTCGCCATCGAAGGGAAGTTGATGCTCGATGACAGCGCCATCGAACTCACCGATGCCTCGGCCGAAATCGCCGGCACCCCCGTCATCGGAAGTGTGAAGCTGGGCCTCACCGAACCACGGCGGCTCGACGTCACCCTCGAGGGCGAAAAGATCGATCTCGACGATCTCTGGCCCGGTAATCCCGGGCTCAGCGGATTGCGTGGTCTGCTCACGGGGAGGGAGAAGACGTCGCCGGCTTCTGACCAGACTGCGAGCGGTAGCGTCGGCATATTCCCGTCCGATGTCTCGTTCGACATCAGAGCTGGACAGCTCATCGACGGGGAACACTCCTTGCAGAACGTGCACCTCGACGTTGCCCTGCAGAAGGGCAACCTCACGGTGCCGAAGCTGAAATTCGAATCCAAGGGCGGCCTGTCGGTCGAGATGGAAGGGGCTGCTTCCGGCGTGCCCGATAACACGCGTGGTCAGTTGCGGGGCATCGCGGAAGCACCCGCTCCGGAAGCGGTCACCACGCTAACCGAGCTCCTCGATCTTCCGCCCGACATGAATGCAAAGGTCGCGCGCTGGGCAGGTCTGACGCCGCTTCGGACGGCCACGACCTTCTCGTTCGGCGAGCGAACCGCCGACGCCGTCGATATCGCCGTCGATGGGACCTTGCGTGGTGGCCGGATCGTCGCTGAGGCCCGCATCGACAAGGCCGGTGGCGGGTGGCGCGACGCACCGGCTGACTTCACCGCTCAGATCGACACACCGGACGTTTACGGCTTTCTAGACCAGCTTTCTGGAATGAAATCCAAGACCGGCGAAGCCCGTCCTGGAAAGGTCTTCGTCAAGGCAGCCGGCAAGGCGTCGGACGGATTGGTCGCGGTAGCCGAACTCAGCGCCGAGACCGTCGACTTGGAGTTCAATGGCCGGGTCTCGGTTCCTGAGAACGGGGCTCCTGAGGCGAAAGGCGAAATTCGGGTTGCGGCCGAGGATCTGGGACGGGTGCTGACCCTGGCCGGTCTGTCCATTGGCCAAGGGGCCGGAGCGGCGCCTGTCAAAGGCACGATCGCTGCCGCCCACGACGGCACCAGACTGACGCTGGCCAGTCCGTCCCTGAAAATTGGCGAGTCGGTCCTATCTGGCGTGTTGACATACGCCGGTGCCGGCGAGGGAGCGCCCGCGCGGGTCGAGGCCGACCTGTCAGCGGATTCTGCCTCTCTGCCTGGACTTCTCAGCGCACTGTCGGTGGCGCCCACGACGAAGCCCGTCGCGGAGGTCGAACCACCGGCCAGGAAATCGCGACGTCGCGTCGAAGAAGAGGCCGTTGCCGTCCCACCCTCACCTTCGATCTGGCCGGATCAGGCGTTCGACTTCCAGCCGCTCGAAGGCATAACCGGCACCGTGAAAGCCAGTCTGCGGTCGCTGAGTCTCGAACCGGGACTTGCTATGAAGGACGCACGCCTCGACATCGCCTTCGAGCCGGGCAAGCTCGACGTCAAACGCCTGGAAGGCGCCGTGCTCGGTGGGAAGTCGGTCTCAAGCTTCGCGCTGGAAAAACAGCCCGCCGGCGCTTCGCTGTCCGGCAAGCTATCCATATCCATCTCCAGCAAAGGAAGCTCCGAAAGCGATGGCGATGATGCCGTCGTCGGCGATGTGGCGGCCTTCGACATCACGTTTGGCGGACGGGCCCTTTCTCCCTCTGCCATGATTTCTTCGCTGACGGGCAAAGGCAGCCTGAGCCTTGGTGACGTGACCTTGTCGGGCGTGGCGCCCCGGGGCGTCGCCGACGTGGCCGACGAGGCATTGCAGTCGAAAACTATTCTAACGGGCGAGCCGCTGCAGAACGCCGTCCGCACGGCTTTGAAGGCCACGCAGCTGAAACTCGGAAAGGTCACGATCCCGGCGACCATCGCCGACGGCGTGTTGAAGCTTGATCGCGTGCAGGTCGACACGGCGGAAGGGCGCGCCACATTCGACACCGCCCTCGATCTGCAGACCCTTGTGATCGACAGCGAATGGAAGATCGAGGCGAAGGCGTTGACGCGCGCGCAGCCTACGGTGGCAGGTGCCGCCACCGCTGGGACCGCTCCCGCCGGGGTACCCCAGCCGGTGCAGGTCGGCCGGTCGCCTCTTCCCGCCGTGTCGGTGGTTTATGCCGGCCGTCTGGCGGATCTCGGCACGCTGGCGCCTTCCATCGAGACCGCGGCCCTGGAGCGCGAATTGACCGTCCGCCGTATGGAACGTGACGTGGACGAATTGGAGCGTCTGCGGAAGCTGGACGAGGAAAGAGCCCGAAAAGAGCGCGAGCGACAGCAGGCATTGGAGGCCGAAAGGCAGCGGCGCCAGCGTGAATTGGAGCAGCAGATGGCCCCACAACAGTCCCCGCCAACTCCGGCGGCCGAACCCGCCCCCGTTCCCGTCGATGGGGCGGCCACCATCGATCCTGAAGCCGCCGCGGCAGCCGCCGCCGAAGCCGAGACCGCAGATCCAGGTCCCGAGTCAGTTCCGCGCGCCCAGGCCCAACCGAAGAAGAAGCGGCCGTCGAACAGCTGGCAACCCTTCCAGATTTCTCCTTATCAGTAGCTCAGTCGCGATTGCCGCCGTCGTAGGTTTCGGCAGCAGATCGGCGCCGGTAGTAGTGCAGGATCCAAGTGCGCACGGCTCCCGAGAGCCCGCAATCGCCGCGCCTCTCGTCGATCTCTGCGACCAGGGCGGCGGTAGTCTTGCCTTCCCGCTCCGCAGCCTCCTTCAGCGCATCCCAGAACGGCTCTTCGAGCGAAATGGAGGTCTGATGTCCCTTCAGAGAGAACGAGCGCTTCAACGGCCGCGTCACGACACGCTGCCGGGATCGATGTCCTCCTCCGTCTCCCCGCAGCGGGCCGATGCCTCCCGGGGCACCTCGCGGCGCATGCCGTCGAGATGGGCGTTCTCCACGGATCGGCGAACATCCTCGGCGTCTCGTTCAGCCTTCGTGCGCCCGTGACGAATGCGGTTCTCTTCCGCGCGCTGCTCCTTCTCGGCACGCGCCTTCGCCTTGCGCACCTTGTTGAGATTGATGATCTCGGCCGTCATTTGAAACCTCAGTGCCGTTCCACGCACAAGTTTTGCCATCATGGCACCACCGCTACGACGTGGGTTCGTGACGTGTTGCCTCAGTCTGGCTCAAGACGGCTCATGAGATCAACGGCGTGCTGAGAAAGCTTTCCGTCGGCGAGCGGCCGCAGTTCATGCGGGGTCTGGCCCGATCATTTTCTCCGGACGAACGATGTGGTCGAAATCCTCCGCAGGTATGCCATCCTTGATGGCCTCCTCGCGCAAGGTGGTGCCGTTCTTGTGCGCGCTCTTGGCAATTTTTGCAGCACGATCATAGCCGTACTTCTCCTTGAGCGGCGTCACCAGCATCAGGGAACTGCTGAGCGCCTTTTCGATGTTGTCGATGTGCGGTTCGATGCCGGCCACGCACTTGTCGGTAAACGAGATCGCCGCGTCGGCCAGCAGCCGCGTCGACTGAAGGAAATTGTAGGCCATCATCGGGTTGAAGACGTTGAGTTCGAAATGTCCTTGGCTACCCGCAAAGCCGATTGCCGCATTGTTGCCGTGGATATGCGCGGCGACCTGTGTGAGCGCCTCGCATTGAGTGGGGTTCACCTTACCCGGCATGATCGAGGAGCCAGGTTCGTTCTCCGGCAGCATGAGTTCGCCGAGGCCCGAGCGAGGCCCTGAGCCGAGAAAGCGGATGTCGTTGGCTATCTTGAACGCACTCATCGCCACCGTCGCGATCGCTCCATGGGTCATGACCATGGCATCGTGCGCGGCCAGTGCCTCGAACTTGTTGGGCGCGGACGTGAACGGCAGACCCGTAATATTCGCGATTTCCTTCGCCACGCGCTCCGCGAACCCGGCCGGCGAGGCGAGCCCGGTGCCCACCGCCGTACCGCCCTGGGCCAGTTCCATCAAGGCCGGAAGTGTCAGCTTGATGCGCGCGATGCCGTTCTCGATCTGCTTGGCGTAGCCTGAGAACTCCTGTCCCAGCGTAATCGGCGTGGCATCCTGCGTATGAGTCCGGCCGATCTTGATGATGTGGTGCCAGGCCTTGGCTTTTGCATCGAGCGCCGAATGCAGATGTTCGAGCGCAGGGATAAGCCGCTTCACGACTTCCTCCGCGGCCGCCACGTGCATGGCGGTCGGATACGTATCGTTGGACGACTGGCTCATGTTGACGTGGTCGTTCGGATGCACGGGCTTTTTCGACCCGACCGTCCCGCCCAGCATCTCGATGGCGCGGTTCGAAATCACTTCGTTCGCATTCATGTTCGATTGCGTGCCCGAGCCCGTCTGCCACACGACGAGCGGGAAGTGGTCGTCCAGCCGTCCATCGATCACCTCGTCGGCCGCCTTGACGATGACGTCGCCGAGGTGCGGATCGAGCTTGCCGAGCGCCATGTTGGTGATCGCGGCGGCCTTCTTCACGATGCCCAGGGCACGGATGATGGGCTTGGGCTGTTTCTCCCAGCCGATCTTGAAGTTGCCGAGCGAGCGCTCCGCCTGAGCGCCCCAGTAGCGGTCGTCTGCGACCTCGATGGGTCCGAATGTGTCGGTTTCGGTGCGGGTGCTCTTGGTGGTCATGGTTCGGCCTGCGCTCGTCGTCGGAAAGGGAAGTTCGACGAGGCGATAGCACGGCTCACACGAAAAGGTCAGCGGACGAAGAGTCGTCCACCACCCATTATCGGCGCCGAGCGGCCAACAGCGTCTATTTCTTGCGGAATTGATCGAGGCTGAGGATCTGGGCCCCGCTCGCGTTATCCGTTTTGCCCTCTTCGGGACCAGCGGCCGTGACCGGAACGGCCGGGTGAACCTCTGCTGCGGGCTTGGCCGGCTTTCCGGCCGGGGGCGCCGGTTGCAGGCGCGGCACCTCGGCAATGTTTTCCGCGGCCGCGTTTCCGGCCGTCTCGCGGTCGGTCCTCGGCTTGCGCGGCGCGCGGGGCTTCTTGGCGCCGGTCTTGCCCGCTGCGGGAGCGAGGCCCTCGTCGTCGGCACCGTTCGAGGCGGCGGACTGAGGCCGCCCGGCGAGTTCGGCATCTTCGAACTGGAGCCCGAAACGCACCGAAGGATCGAAGAAGACCTTCAGCGCCGAGAACGGAACGACGAGCCGTTCCGGAATGCCGTCGAACGTCAGCTTGACTTCGAACCGTTCCTCCGAGACCGCGAGGTCCCAGAAGCGGTGCTGCAGAACGATGGTCATTTCAGTCGGATATTTCTCCTTGAGCCGCTTGGACAAGCTGACGCCCTGAGCGGTCGTATCGAAGGAGATATAGAAATGGTGATCGCCAGGCAGGCCCGACTTGGCGGTGCGGGCGAGAACGGCGCGCACGACGCTGCGCATGGCGTCGCTTTGTAGCGCTTCGTAGTCGATGGAGGAAGAGCCGGTGGTCATGCTGCCGTCGTATCGTCCCCGTTGGGCCTGCCGAGATGCGCTCGCAGTCGAGCTTCCCTCACGCCGGCGGCCGGCCAGATGAAGTGGAGGGCTTCTGTTGCCCGGTGCCCTCCGGACCGCGCCTTACCCGGCTAGGGGCAAGGGCTTTGAAGTTTAGGCATTTCGCGCCGCATTACGCAGCGAGAGCAGCCTCAGCATAGTTGTCATTGGCAACTATTCTGAATGACCCGATAACGGTGGTATCATGCCGAGCGAAAGCAAAGCCCTTTACACCCTCGTCGATCCTGGTTCGCCCCCATATGGGTTGCGCCGTGCAGCTCCCTTCGCAGGAGCTGGCCGCACGGCGCGGCCGGAAATATGGTGGAGGCGCCGGGTACTGCCCCCGGGTCCGAATGGCTTATTACGACCGCGTTTATCGCCATAGCCGGACGAATCCGGCCCTCTGTATATAGGCGCACCGGCACGCAATGCAAAGCCGCGCTAAAGGCAGACTCAACCTTCGATCGCAGCATGATGAACGCTTTTGCCGCAGCCTGGTATTCAGAACAATGAGCGTGGGATCGAACGTGCTGACCTCAGGGCCACCGCGATACGCCCCCGGATCGCCCTGGTCGTACCTCGGCGCGCTCGTGGCGGCCGGGCTTATTGCTTTGGCACCCTCCGCCGTCGCCGTGGCCGCGCTCTCCCTGGCCATGCCCTATCTGGGCCCGCTGAGCGGCCAGGATTTCATCTCGCTCGCCACGCCTCATGGCGTGGCCTTTGCCGCCTCGACACAGGTGCTGTCTCTGCTACTGGTCTGGTTTTGCGCGGGAAAGGGCGGCCGCCGCCGGGACGTGCTGCGCCTGACCGGCGAGCGATTCACGGTCGGGTTCTACGCTGCCGCCGCCATGATCCTGCTGGGCGTGACGGGTCTTCTCGAGCTTCTGCTCTACAAAACCTTCGACGTCGACATATTTTCTGATACGGCCTTCCTGCGGGAAGGGCTTACCTCTCCCGTGGCGGCTGGCACGGTCGTAATCGCCGTCATCCTCGCGCCATTGTGGGAAGAATTGACGTTCCGCGGGTTTCTCGTCTCCGCGCTGTCGAAGAGCCGCCTCGGCTTCTGGGGCGCGGCCCTGATCGCCAATGTCCTGTGGACATCTCTACACGCCTCATATTCCTGGGCGGGCGTTGCCAGCGTGTTCGTGGCAGGTCTGATCCTGTCGTGGCTTGTCTGGCGTACCGGCGACATCAAGCCCGCCATCATGACGCACGCTGCGGGCAACGCCTTCGCGCTGGCATTCACCTATGGTTTCGCCCCCGCTTCGCTGCTGATCGCGGCATGAAGGAATCGCTCTAGAACTTTCCCATGGAACAGTATCTCGAACTGCTGCGCCGGGTTCGCACCACGGGCACCCGCAAAACCGATCGCACCGGGACCGGAACGCTGAGCGTTTTCGGCCATCAGATGCGCTTCGATCTCGCGGCCGGTTTCCCGCTCGTCACGACGAAGAAGCTGCATGTAAAGTCGATCATCCACGAGCTCATCTGGTTCCTCGCGGGCGACACCAACATTGCCTACCTGAAACGGAACGGCGTCGGAATCTGGGACGAATGGGCGAATGCGGACGGCGATCTGGGTCCCGTCTACGGAAAGCAGTGGCGCTCGTGGGCCGCTCCCGACGGCCGCACCATCGATCAGATCGAGGACGTCGTAAAGACGTTGAAGACCAATCCCGACAGCCGCCGGATCATCGTCTCGGCCTGGAACCCCGCCGACATTCCGCAGATGGCACTTGCCCCCTGCCATTGTCTGTTTCAGTTCTACGTCGCGGACGGCAAGCTCTCCTGTCAGCTCTACCAGCGTTCGGCGGACGTTTTTCTCGGTGTCCCGTTCAACATTGCAAGCTATGCGCTGCTCACGATGATGATGGCGCAGGTGACGGGTCTGCGGCCGGGCGAGTTCGTACATACGTTCGGCGACGCGCACCTCTACCTCAATCACCAGGAGCAGGCCGATCTCCAGCTGTCGCGGACGCCGCGAGCGCTGCCGCAAATGAGCATCAATCCCCAGGTGAAGGATATCTTCGCGTTCCGCTTCGACGACTTCACGCTTACGGGCTACGATCCGCACCCCCACATCCCCGCACC
Organism: Deltaproteobacteria bacterium; assembly: GCA_050258115.1. GTDB lineage: Bacteria > Pseudomonadota > Alphaproteobacteria > Rhizobiales > Hyphomicrobiaceae > JAGVSR01. The sequence goes on from JBLMYE010000253.1 coordinate 20,365, forward strand.
CGTCGCGGTTTGACAGAAAAGAACAGGTATGACCGTCACTACGTCACTTATCGTCGCCGTCGCCCGCAACGGCGTCATCGGCCGGCAGGGCAAGCTGCCGTGGCGGGTCTCGTCGGATCTCAAGACATTTCGCCGCCTCACCATGGGCAAGCCCATCGTCATGGGGCGCAAGACATTCCAGTCCATCGGCCGTCCGCTCGACGGACGTGATAACATCGTCGTCACGCGCGATCCCGGTTTCGAGGTCGAGGGCGTGAGCATTTTCCCCAGCATCGCCGAGGCCCTCGTTCTTGCGCGTGCGCTGGCGCGCACCAATGGCACCGATGAGGTCATGGTTATTGGCGGAGCCGACATCTTCGCCGCGACCGTAGGCGAGGCACAGCGCGTCTATTGGACCGAAATTGATGGCGAACCGGACGGCGATGTCTTCTTCCCGGCTCTTGATCCCGGCGTCTGGCAGGAGGTTTCGGCCGAGCCTCTGCCGCGAGGTCCCAAGGACGAGTACGATGCTGTGCTGAAAATCTACGAACGCCGGGTATCCTGATCGAACGGCACCCTGGTGGCGGGCATGAAAAGGATGGCAGCACCGCGGCTTGATCCGCGCGCGCGAAGACCCACATGGGACGCAGCATGTTTGCGTGCGGAAAGGGCCTCGCCTATAAGCAGTCGTCCTTCGATGCCCCTCTTCATGCTGATGCAACCTGATCCATGTCCTGCCCGGCAGGCGTTCACTGCAAATCCCTGTAAGACCAACCGAAAGGCTTGAGTAGCAATGCCCTGGAGCAATCAGAGTGGTGGCGGCGGCTGGAAAGGCGGCTCCGGAGGCGGTGGTGGTCCATGGGGTCAGGGTCCGCGCGGCGGGGGGAGCGGAGGCGGGGGACAGCCGCCCGATCTGGAAGAAATCCTGAAGCGCGGCCAGGACAAGATGAAACAGGCCATCGGCGGTGGAGGCGGCGTGCCCGGACCGCTGTTGTTTCTGGCCGGCGCGGTCGCGATCGCGGTCGTCGCATGGAACGCATTCTTCTTCCGCGTGAACCCGGACGAACTCGGCGTCGTGATGCGCTTCGGCCAGTATGTCCGTCAGGAGCCGCCGGGCCTCCACTTCCGCCTGCCCTATCCGATCGAGGAAGTTATTCTGCCCAAGGTCACTCAGCAGCGCGTCACTGAAATCGGCATGCGCTCGTCGGCCTCGGGCCGAGGCATCGCGACGGGTGTGACGGACGTCCGCGAGGAAAGCCTGATGCTTACCGGCGACGAGAATATCGTCGACATCGACTTCGCCGTGTTCTGGCGCATCCGTGACGCCTCGGAATTCCTGTTCAACATCCAGAATCCCGAAAACACGGTGAAGGAAGTCGCCGAGAGCGCCATGCGCGAGATCGTCGGCAAGTCGCGCATTCAGCCGATCCTGACGGAAGAACGTTTGAGGCTCGCTCAGGACGTTCAGAAACTCGTCCAGGAAACGCTCGACCGCTATAAGGCCGGCATCGACGTCACTGAAGTGCAGCTTCTGAAATCCGATCCGCCTGCCGAGGTCATCGAGGCGTTCCGGTCGGTGCAGGCGGCGCGGCTGGAGAAGGAAACGTTGCAAAATCAGGCCAGCGCCTACGCCAACAAGGCCGTGAACGAGGCCAAGGGTGAAGCCGAGCGTATTCTTCAGGCCGCCGAAGGCTACAAGCAGCAGACGGTCGCTGAAGCCAGCGGCCAGGCAGCCCGCTTCCTCAAGGTTTTTGAGGAGTACAAGAAGGCTCCGGATGTCACGCGTCAGCGCATGTTCCTGGAAACGATGGAACGCGTGATGGGCGGGACCGACAAGATCATCCTGGACGGTAAGGGCGGCCAGGGCGTTGTTCCCTATCTCCCCCTCGACCAGCTGCAACGCCGAACACCGTCTGCAGCCCCTGCGACGGGAGGTAACTGATCATGCGGACCTTTCTCGCCTTTATTTTTGTCGCCCTGCTG
>JBLMYE010000254.1:0-4429 GCA_050258115.1 Deltaproteobacteria bacterium
CGTCCTTCAAGATGAGCGCTGTCGTCTCCAGAGCCTTGCGCGGGCCGACGATGACCTCGTTCTTTGCCGCATCGAGCCGCACGACGAACAGCGGTTCCGCGCTCGGGATGCGGATGCCGCGGCGCTGGCCGACGGTGTAGTTGATGATCCCATCGTGGCGGCCGAGGCGCCGGCCGTCGACGTGGACGATGTCTCCAGCCTGCAATGCGCCGGGCTTCAGGCGTTCGATGACGTCCGTATAGCGGCCCTTCGGAACGAAGCAGATGTCCTGGCTATCGGACTTGTCGGCGACGGGCAGCTGGAGTTCACGAGCCAGTTCACGCACCTCCGACTTCGGCATGTCGCCGAGCGGGAACATGATGCGCTCGAGTTGCGCGCGGGTGGTAGCGTAGAGGAAATAGCTCTGGTCGCGATCGGCGTCGCGCGCGCGGCTCAGCACGGGGCCGGCGGGCGTGTGCTGCAGGCGGATATAGTGGCCCGTCGCCAGTTTCTCGGCGCCGAGCTCCATAGCCATCTCGAGAAGATCTTTGAACTTGATCTCCTGGTTGCAGGTCACGCACGGAATGGGCGTCTCGCCGGCGATGTAGCTGTCAGCGAAACTCGTCATCACCTTGTCGGCGAAGCGGCGCTCGTAATCTAGAACGTAATGCGGAATGCCGATCAGGTCGGCCACCCGGCGGGCATCGTGAATGTCCTGGCCGGCGCAGCAGGCGCCCTTGCGTGCCGTCGCCTCGCCGTGATCGTAGAGCTGCAGTGTGATGCCGATGACGTCATAGCCCTGGCGCTTCAGAAGAGCGGCCACCAGCGAGCTGTCGACGCCGCCCGACATAGCAACCACCACGCGGCCCGGCACACTCTTGGCAGCCGCCGGGGCGATGCGATTCTGACTGTCGGCACGCTCTGTCACGGCGGGTCGGCTCTCGTCATCGTGTTTGTGGCCGCAGATAGCCCAGGCCGCCATCCGACCCGCTACCGGCGAACGCAATAAAACTCAATTTCTCACGCCTCCGCGACTTTTCTGCGGCGATGCAGCATGACGGGCGGGGCGTGAACCAAGCGACTTGTTTAACGCTCTTCAACCCGCGCTGACAAGCCGACCGGTCCATGAAAGCGCGAAATGCGGGCGCCGGGCGAACTCTCGACCTCTTCGGAGCGCCGGTCCGAAGGGGGAAGCCCGAAGTCGACTCCAACCGGTTGACAGGCGTCCCGCCGCGGCACGTTCGTCTCTATTCGGCATCAACCTTAACTCGTTGGCACCGGTTCGCGGGACACGGCGTTATGGTATGTTCACTCAATGGGTTAGGCCGAATTTAAGGTCGGCCTGATAGGGTGAGTTTTGCGTCGTCATCAGAGTGTACCGAGTATCATGGCCGAACATCAGATGAGAGGGCGTCAGCGCTATGTCATCGGACCCGACGGGGCGCCGCTGACGGTCGCTGATCTGCCTCCTAAGGACACGAAACGTTGGGTCATCCGCCGTAAGGCCGAGGTCGTGGCCGCCGTACGCGGTGGGCTCCTCAGCATCGAGGAGGCCTGCGACCGCTACAAACTCACCGTCGACGAGTTCCTGTCATGGCAGCGCTCGATCGACCAGCACGGGCTACCCGGGCTGCGCGCCACCAAGATTCAGGATTACCGCCGCTGACCGTTACCCCGGTCGCCGCGCGAAACGCGCCGCTTCGCTCGTCGAAGCGGCGCGTATTGGTATTTCGGTCCCGGGCTAGCGCTGCACCTGCCCCGCAGGGTTCACTGCGCTTTTCTTGGCGCTGGCGGATGACTTGGCCGCTGGCGCGGCTGCATTCGCGTCCCAACCCGCGGTCACCGGGCCCTCGCCGCAGCCTTCCTCACCGGCGGCCCAGCGCCGCGCATCCCGCCCGAGCGGTTCGGCATATTCCGGTGGCAGCTTGAAGTTCTCGATATCGACCGTCGTGCCTTCCGGCGCGGGAACAACCGCCAGTTTCCACGCCCGGATCGAGCGCGGGTCGCTGGCTTCCCGGTCCCGCTTGTGAATGCTGATGACCGCTCCCCCACCCTTCGACGGCGGATCGGCATCGGCAAAATAGATGTAGCCGGGCTTCAGCGGGCCGTTGGGCCCGAACCAGCACGTCAGGATGCCGCGCGCGACACGGGTGTAGATCTCGGTCGGAGCGCCGACGGGGCGGGGCGCGTCGGCCGGGGTCAGTTTTGGCGTTATGGCCGAGACATCGGGCATGGCGGACATGCTGGGCAGGCTCGGCGCACTGGCTGAGCATCCCGCCAGGATGGCAGTGGCCGCCAGCACGGGCAGCAGGCGCGATGACCGGAAATGGAGCATATGGAACGTGCCTGATGGAAGCGTGCCGGGCCAGCTCATGAGAATGGACACACACGCCCGTTTCGTACTGCGTACGTCCCGAATCCGGCCATTTACGGGCTTGGCACGCCGGGCGCCACCGCACAAGGCTCACCCGGTGACAATCGGACGGGAAAAGAGCCGATCGCGCCGGCCGTCCAACACGAAAAGGGCCGGCGCAAGACCGGCCCCTTTGTTGATTTCGTCCAATCCGCAGGCGGTCTTAGCGCAGACTGGCGGCTTCATGGCGAGACACCCGGCGACGGGCGGTCACCCGCTCGGCGTCCCGCGGCTCGGCGGCCACGGCGCGCGTCAGCTGTTCGGCGGCCTCGTCCCTCTCGCGGACGGCGGCTTCGAGCTTCACCCTCAGTTCATCAGCGGACGAGCGGAGATTGTCGCGCCGGGCCGAGGCAGATTTGGCGAACGTAGAGTATGAGAAATGGCCCGGATCCTTGATGCCCGTGCGCTCTTCTTCAACGCGGACCTGACGGTCCAAATCGGTGGCAATCATTTCGAACTCACGGATCATGAGTTCCAGGTCGGCAACCTTGCGGGCCTTCTCCTCGGCCTCGAAGCGCTTCAGACGGAGCGCCGTTTCGCGTGGCTTCATGGTTCGATACCCCATACTCGTTCGACCGCCCAATATCCCGTCCAAGATTCGTGCCAACGGCAGCACGGTCTTATGACCGGGAACGTCGGGCCCTGAAAGACACCGGTCAACCTTACTACATTCTGGTAGCATATGCCAATTAAGTTGCGGTAAAGCAACGGGATGGCAAGCTTTGCTAAAGTTTTGTCTGGTGTCTCGAAAAAGAGTGCCCGGCGTACTGTGGCCGAGACGCGAATTCTGATAGCTGTAGATTCGCGTGCGTTTGCGCTTGGAATCCCAAGAATCGCCACAGTTGGTGCCGCGGCCGGGCAGGGCCGGAGTCGGGCCAGACGGGCAAGTATCGCCGGGAACGAGCGGGCCGCGCGCGGCGGGCTGGTATCCTTATCAAAATTAGTGGATGGCGCGTGCCGGTTCATTCCGGGCCGACGGATGGTGCTTGTCTGGGGGCAGTGCTGTTTCAGCCCAGCGCAAGTTTCGATGGCCGGCTCAAGACTAAATTAGGGTTTGTTAACCTCTGGTGGGTAAATTCTTTAAAAGGGATTAGCGGGAGCCGCAGATTTCGCAGGCGAGGCTAGCGTTCTCTTCAGCATCTGGGCAGACGACCTGGCGACGGGACAGGGAAGAGAGGAACGGAAGAATGCGAGTCCTTCTTATCGAGGACGACAGCGCGACGGCACAGAGCATCGAACTGATGCTCCAGTCCGAAGGCTTCAACGTCTATACGACCGATCTTGGCGAGGAAGGGGTGGACCTCGGCAAGCTCTATGACTACGACATCATTCTTCTGGACCTGAACCTGCCGGACATGAGCGGGTATGAGGTCCTCAAGACGCTGCGCGTCAGCAAGGTTTCGACGCCCATTCTGATCCTTTCCGGCCTCGCTCAGATCGAGGACAAGGTGAAGGGCCTCGGTTTCGGGGCCGACGATTACATGACGAAACCGTTCCATAAGGACGAACTCGTCGCCCGCATCCACGCAATTGTTCGCCGTTCCAAGGGCCATGCCCAATCGGTCATCGAGACGGGCGACCTGCGGGTCAACCTGGACACGAAGACCGTGGAGGTTAACGGCCAGCGCGTGCATCTGACCGGCAAGGAATATCAGATGCTCGAGTTGCTCTCGCTGCGCAAGGGAACGACCCTTACCAAGGAGATGTTCCTCAATCATCTCTATGGCGGCATGGACGAACCGGAGCTGAAGATCATAGACGTCTTCATCTGCAAGCTGCGCAAGAAGCTCAAGGAAGTGACCGGCGCACCGAACGGCTACATCGAAACGGTCTGGGGCCGCGGCTACGTTCTGCGCGATCCCGGCGACGAAGGCACGGTTGCCGCCTGATTTCCTCTCTCGTCGTCCCGTCCCGGAACTAAAAAACAGGGGTCCCGCATTGCCGGGGCCCCTGTTTTTGTTCGGCTCTGAGACGTCAGCGAATGTCGAGTAATTCGACGTCGAAAATCAGCGTGGCGTTGGGAGGGATGACACCGCC
>JBLMYE010000255.1:0-3000 GCA_050258115.1 Deltaproteobacteria bacterium
CCGTTTCGGCAAGCATCATTGTGGCGCGCAGTTACCGAGCGGCAACCGCTTACGATTGTTTGAGTGCCACCCGCGCAACCCAGAGGTCTTGAGTGAAGAACCACCGAGGTTCTTCAGCTTATGAACTCAGCCCTCCTGCTCATGCCCTCACGCCGCCTGTCTGCGCCATTCCGGGAAGGGATCGGGGAGGTTTGCCCAGGCTTTCGTGTCCACCGTGCCCGTCGTTGGTAGCGGCAGCAGGCATGCATCGAGTTCGGCTTTGATGGCGGCCTCGTTCATCTCGCGCGTGCCGATGAAGACAATCTCCTGCCTCCGGTCGCCCCACAGGTCGTGCCAAATCTTGTTGATGCGATGAACGAGGCTCTCGTCTTCCGGCCAATTGGTTTTCGGCACTGCGGCCCACCAGTAGCCGATCGCCTCATGCCGAACGAGCGCGCCGGCCTGCGCCAGTTCTCCCACCCACTGCGGGCGGGTTGCCAGCCAGAATAAGCCCTTGGCGCGGATCACGCCCGGCCAGGATTTGTTGAAAAAGGCATGCAGCTTTGCCGGTTCGAACGGACCGCGCGCGCGATAGACAAAGCTCGAAATCCCGTACTCTTCGGATTCCGGCTGGTGATCCCTGAAGCCGTTCAGTTCCTTGAACCACGTTGGGTGCCGGTGCGCGGTATCGAAGTTAAAAAGCCGCGTGTCGAGGATCGAGCGGGGATCGACCTTCGCGTGGCTCGTCTCGATGATACAGGCACCGGCATTGAGTGACCGCACAATCGCCCGCGCCGCCTCGCGTTCCGCGGGTGTCGCGATGTCGGTTTTGTTGAGAATGATGACGTCGGCGAATTCGATCTGATCGACGAGCAATTGTACGAGGGGTCGCTCGTCTTCCTCGCCTGCGACTTCGCCGCGATCCTTGAGGAAGTCGCTCGAAGAGTAGTCCTTCAAGAGGTGCGCCGTATCGACCACCGTCACCATGGTGTCGAGCCGTGCGACGTCCGACAGGCTTGAACCGTTCTCGTCGCGAAACTCGAAGGTGGTGGCGACGGGCAGCGGCTCGGCAATGCCCGTCGACTCTATCAGCAGATAATCGAACCGTCCCTCGGCTGCCAGCCGCCGCACTTCCTTCAGAAGGTCCTCGCGCAGCGTGCAGCAAATGCAGCCATTCGACATCTCCACCAGCGTTTCTTCGGTGCGCTTCAAATCCGCGCCGCCGCGCTCCACCAGTTCAGCATCGATGTTGACCTCGCTCATGTCGTTCACGATCACCGCGACGCGCAAGCCGTCGCGGTTGTTGAGAACATGATTGAGCAGCGTTGTCTTTCCGGCACCCAGGAACCCGGAAAGCACCGTCACGGGCAGACGCGTGTCGGGCGTGTCCGACTGTCGATCCAGATGGCGGGCAACAACGTCTTCCATATTGGGCTCCCCAAATTCGGATGTTATAATATCCGCTACAAATGAAGAGCGTCGCTGTCAAGCAGGAGAGGGTAGGCCTGAAAACGGGGTTGCCTGGGCGCGAAAACCAAGCTGGCGATGTAGCGGAGGAACCGGCCGAACTTTGCCTTGCGATTAAGAGCCTGATACCGGACAAGAAGCATCGTGACGAAGAAAACCACCAAGCGCCGCCCCTCCACGGAGCAGGACCGGCTGATTTCGGATGCCCTGCGCGAGGCGGGCCGGCCGGTGAGCGCCTATGAGATCATCGATAGTCTGCGGGACAAGGCGACGCTTGCTCCCCAGACCGTCTATCGCGCGCTTGACCGCCTGATCGCCTCTGGCGCGGCCCACCGGCTCGAAAGCCTTAACGCCTTCGTCGCTTGCAGCCATATCGTCCATAAAGGGTCGGCGATGTTCGCCATCTGCGACCGCTGCGGCGGCGTGGACGAATTCGATGAGCCCAAGGCGTTGGACGCGCTTGCGGATTGGGCCCGTGACGCGCGCTTCAATTTGCGCCGGATGACCCTCGAACTGCGCGGGACGTGCGCGCGCTGCTCGACGGATGCCCCCGTCGCATCCTGAACCGGTCGGTCGCTCACCGGGGACAGCTTGTTCCTATGTCTGTGACTTGCGGGCATCAGGTCGCGTTGAAATGCCCTGCCGCGTCTGCCCGGATCTTGCCGTGCGGATATTATCCGCCCATCACTGACCGGATAGTATAACATCCAGGCAGGTTGACCGGAAATGACGAGCATTATGTGGGGGGGATCGCGTTGGCGCGTTCAGGGCTGCGTCGCGATCCTTTGCGCGGTGGTCCCCGTCGGATCGCCGTCGCAGGCACAGGTCAGCGCCATCAACCTTCCAGAAGTGGTGGTCACGGCGCCGAGCCCGGTCGCGAGGCCCAAGAAAAATATGGCTCAGCGCGCGCCCGCTCCCGCCGCACCGGACGACGCCCAGCCGTCGCCCAGCTCGAACGCCGCCGGAAACGGTAACGCTCCGGACGGGTCGGGTGCAGCCGTCGATGCGGCGAACCTGCCGGGCACGCTCGTCATCGATGACCAGACCTTCGCCACGGTGACCGTGGTCGGTGAGCGTGAGGTGCTCGCCAACCAGGGGGACACGATCACCGACAGCCTTCAGAACAAGCCGGGCATTGCCGGATCGACATTCGCTCCGGGGGCCAACCGCCCCATCATCCGCGGCCTCGACAACTTCCGCGTTCGCATCCAAGAGAACGGGATCGGCAGCGGCGACGTTTCCGCGCTGTCGGAAGATCACGCGGTCACGATCGATCCTTTCGCCGCCGACCGCATGGAAGTCATTCGCGGACCGGCGACGTTGCGCTACGGAAGTCAGGCGATCGGCGGCGTTGTGGCCGTCGAGAACGAACGCATCCCGACTTCGATACCTCTCCGCGGCTTCACAAGTGAAATCCGTGGTGGTCTGACGTCCGTCGACGAGGGCCGGGATGGCGCCATCAAGGCAACGGCGGGCGCCGGCAATATCGCGGTCCATGCCGACGCGTTTGCAAGGCGTACCGAGGACTATGAGACCCCCCTTGGCGTCGAACCG
>JBLMYE010000256.1:0-7721 GCA_050258115.1 Deltaproteobacteria bacterium
CCCTGCTTGAGGACATCCGACTGGATGGACTGAGGAAATGCGGAAATCGCGCTCTGGGCGGCAAAATGGCTGGTGAGGATGCTGCCGACGGCGAAGACCGCGAGGGCCGGCAGGAAGGCAAGCGAGGCGGTGTAAAAGCCGTGATAAGCCGGAAGCGAATGCATTCCGGCGTAATTACCGCCGGCGACGGAGCGCGCACGCTGACTTGCCAGGACATATCCCGCAATCAGCAAAGCAACCACGGTGAGAGAGTACCAACCGGCCATCGCCAGCTTTCCTTTCGCGGGGCCCCCGCTCGGGGTTCCCGGGTGTTCGGTCTGCGCAGAGATCTCTTTATAGAACGAGGGCTGCGCGGTGTCCCGCGCAGCCCCTTTTTGTTACTTCAGGTCGCCGGCCTTGAGCGTCACGCCCTCGTTGGCGGCCTTGGCCGATTTCTCGAAGGCTTCCTTGGGAAGTGCCACGAGGCCCTTTTCGGTCAGATAGCCATCGGGTCCGAGGGCCTTTTCAGACGTATATTCCGCGATGAACTTGTCGAGGCCTGGGATCACGCCGATGTGCGCCTTCTTGAAGTAGATGAACAGCGGACGCGAGCCCTTGTACTTGCCCCCGGAAATGTTTTCAAATGTCGGCTCGACGCCTTCGATGGCAACGCCCGTCAGCTTGTTGGCATTTTCTTCGAGGAACGAGAATCCAAAGATGCCGAAGGCGTTCTTGTTACCTTCGAGCTTCTGCACGATGACGTTGTCGTTCTCACCGGCTTCAACGTAGGCGCCGTCCTTGCGGATCGACTTCCAGACTTTTTCAAAGTCCTTGGTCTTGGCTTCCTCGTCCTTCTTCTTCATGGCCTTCAGGCTGTCGAAGGCCTCCGCGCCCTTTTCCAGGAAGAGTTCGTGGAACGAGTCGCGCGTGCCCGACGTGGGCGGAGGGCCCAGAACTTCGATCTTCACGTTGGGAAGCGACGGATCGATGTCGGACCAGTTCTTGTAGGGGTTGTCGACCAGTTCACCCTTGTCGTTGGGCACCTTCTCGGCGAGCGCCTGGAAGATCTGCTTTCTGGTCAGAGCGATCGGCTGACCGTCTTTCGAGTGCGCGAGCGTCAGGCCGTCGTAGCCGATCGTCAGCTCGATGATGTCCTTCACGCCGTTCTTGTCGCACAGTTCGAACTCGCTGGCCTTCATGCGTCGCGAGGCGTTGGAGGCATCGGCCTTTTCGATACCGACACCTTCACAGAAGATCTTGAAACCACCGCCGGTGCCGGTCGATTCCACGACGGGGGTCTTGCCGCCGGACGACTTGCCGAACTGTTCGGCTACGGCCGTCGTGAACGGATAGACTGTCGACGAACCGACGACTCTAATCTGGTCGCGCGCTTCGGCCGCCGTCGCGAGAGCGGACCCGCTCACGATGGCGACCATCAGGAACGTTGCCTTATTCATCAAGAAAACTCCATTTGCGTCCCCCCCACGAGCGATGTGCTCGCACACTGCACCGAGGACGCGGCCTGTGTATCCGCGCAACAATAAACCTTGATGACAGCATAACCTATTGAAAAAATGAGTTTTTCTGTTTATTTGACTTCGGAGCACCGAAGATGCCGGACGGGCCTGCTGCCGGTGACTCGGCCTTTCGCATAGCGATGGCGTTTCCTGCAGCAGCGGCTCGCCGCGGCCTTGCGCTGGGTCGGGATTCGCCGCCCGTCGGATCGTTTTTCTAAGGATTGAGCGGGATTGCAGCCGGCGTTTGCATGATGCCGGGGCTGGCGGGGGAACGGGACGCGATGATAGGTGGTATGTTATATTTTTAGGGGAACTCGACTTGGAGGACAGCATGACACCGGCGGAAACAGCGCTCGTCGCCAACATTCTCTTTGCCTCAGGCATCGTATTCGCGATCGCGCTCGTCGGCAACGTTCTCACGTTCTCCAACCGGTTCGTGAATGCGCTCGTGACTGCTCTGGTGTTCGCTGTTTTTTACGGTGGGCTCGCCTTCACCGTCGACCGGACCGTGCTGCCGGAGGAATTCAAGGAGGCGTCGCGCGAAACGTGGGCCCAGATGATCCTGATGGCTGCGGTCCTCGTGTTCCTGCTCGACCTGATCGCGAATTTCCTTTCGTTCAGCAATCGCTTCGTCTCGGCACTGGTGACGGCCATTCTTTTTGCGGTTCTCTTCGGCTTCGCGATCTACGCCACGGGCGGGGTGCCGCCCGCCGCGACGACGCCCGTGCCGTCGGCGGTGCCGGCACCAGCGGCGGCGCCAGCCACGCCGTGAAGATGATCTCATTACGCCGGGGCCATAGGGCGGATTGCCGTTTCCTGACAGCCTTCGTGGGCGGGGTCGTCGCAATGACGGGCCGGATCCGGGCCAAATTTTTTCTCGCGGGCCTTATTGGCCTTCTTCCGGCTGTGACGGCCGGCTTTGCCGCCCAGGCTGCGACGACCGATGCGGATGCATGCTCGTCGCTTAAGGGCTTTGCCTTGCTCGCGACGCCATCGCAGCCCTGGAAAGGGGCAGCTCTGCGCGTCCTCGCCGTTTCAGAAAATGCCGTCGATGGCGATCTCGTGCTGCGGGGGCCGGACGGGTCTGTTGCCGCGCGGGCTCCCGGCCGGCGTGGAGGGCCGCCCTACTTCTGGCTGGCGGAAGTTCCAGAGCCGGTGGCGGGGGTCTGGTCGGCACGGCTGAACCTCGCGAGCGAGCAGAGCGGCTGCAAGGCGCTGACGTTGGCCATCACCGTGCGCAAGTCGGCCGCTGGCGGGCCGGGCACCTCACAGAAGAGCGTCTGGCCTGTTCGCGCCAACTGGAACCGCGAGACGGAAGACCTTTATTCGGCGTGGATCGAGGCGCTGTTCGATGCGCCGCTCGATGCTTCGCCGTCGTGGCCGGCCCTGCATGAGGTGCTGCGCGATCCGGCGCGCAATCTGCTCCATAACCATCTCGGCCTGCGGGAGGACGAGACGGGGCTCGTCATCAAGCCGGACTGTGCGGACCTTCCATATTTTCTGCGCGCCTACTTTGCTTTCAAACTCGGGCTGCCCTTCGGCTATTCGAAGTGCACGCGGGGCGGGAAGGGTAAGCCGCCGCAATGTTTCTCCTGGTGGAGCATCGAGAACCAGGAGCCGCCGCCGGAAGTGCAGGAGCAAAAGCCGCAGCAGACCGGCCTGTTCGATGGATTGTTCGGCAGCCCGGTGCCGTCTGAAAAGCCCAAGCCGAAGCCCAAGGGGCCGGTCGTCGCGTTCGGCGAATATCTGTCGGAGTCGATTGCCAACATGGTCCACTCGGGCACGGGCCGTCCGCCCGCGACGTCGGACAGCAGTGACTACTATTCCATCCCCCTGACCGAAGCCGCCCTCCGCCCGGGAACGGTCTATCATGACCCCTATGGCCATATTCTCGTCGTCGTCCGGCGCGTGCCGCAAACGGCCGAAGCCGCTGGAATGATCTTCGCCGTGGATGGGCAGCCCGACGGGACCGTCGCGCGCAAGCGGTTCTGGCGCGGTAACTTCCTCTTCGCGCAGAATGCTGCGCTGGGCAGTCCGGGATTCAAGCGTTTCCGACCCATCGTCAGAGGCAAATCCGGCCTGCGTCGCCTGACCAACGCGGAGATCGCGGACAATCCCGACTACGGTGATTTCTCGCTGGAGCAATCCGAACTCAGCGTGGAGGGATTCTACGACCGTATGGACGATGTCATGTCGCCGTCGCCTCTCGATCCGGAACGTGCACTGCTGGCCGCGATCGATGCGCTCGACGAGCAGGTGAGGGCGCGCGTGACGTCAGTGGAGAACGGCCGCAAATACCATCAGAAGGGCGGCGGCGAGGTCACCATGCCGGATGGCCCGGCCATTTTCGAGACGACGGGCGCGTGGGAGGACTTTGCCACGCCGTCGCGCGATCTCAGGCTTCTCATCGCTATTGACGTCGTTCGCGGATTTCCCGAGAGGGTGGCGCGCCGGCCGGAGCGATACGCCATGCCGGCGCAGAAAGCACCGGCGGACGTAAAGGTGGATCTCGAGCGGAAGCTTGCCGCCGAGCTCGCCACTCGCAAGTTTGCCTACACTCGCAGCGATGGTTCGGAATGGACGCTCACCCTGGCCGACGTCATCGGACGGTCGGCCGATCTGGAGATTGCCTACAACGTGAACGATTGCGCTGAGCTGCGGTGGGGAGCGCCTGCCGGGAGTGATGAAATCAAAACGTGTAACCGCCGCGCCCCTGAAACGCAGCGCCAGAAGATGGCATCGACCTATCGCGCGTGGTTCAGCGAACGGCGGCGACCGCCGCGGGGCTGACGGTAGTTCGCACGGCGGTGCGCGGGCCGGCCTCAGCAACGTCGAACGGCGCCGGTGCCGAACGCATTGCGGTGAACCGGCTCTCGAAGTCCTCGACAATGCCGAGCCGGATGGCGAACTTGCGGGCTGCACGATCCTGCGTCGACACGCGGTGGACGCAGGCACTGTGGAGAGCATCGGCGGTCTTGCTGCGCCCAGTGCAGCAAAGCATGAAATTGCTGTCTTGAGATGCACAACGTGCAGGCCGGCGTTGCCGATGTGACCTGCAAGGTGGTAATCGCCTCAACGAAGCTCCTGTTCCCTGCGGCGAGGATACAGAGCGGAATTTGGATTGCGCTTTACAGCCCTCAGGAACGGCGGGATGTCTCACTTCGACGAGCGAAAATCCGCACACCTCGTGCGCGCTCTCCCCGGTTTCTACAACGACCTCGACGCCTCCCTTGAGCATGCGTGGGCCATGCTTTCGCGGGGGGCAGCGGATCGCCGCGCAGCTTTTCACACACCCGTCGTCGCGACGATCGACGAGGACGGCGCGCCCTCTCAGCGCGTGATGGTTCTGCGAGCTGCCGATCCAGCCCTCCGAAGCCTTCGGTTGCACACCGATCTCCGCTCAGACAAGCTGAGGCACATCGGCCGGGATGCGCGCGTGGCGCTCAACTTCTACGATGTGGGTGCAAAGCTGCAGCTCAGAGTGATGGGCACGGCCAAAGCGCATGCCGGCGATGAGATTGCCCGCGCGGCCTGGAAATCATCGCGGCCCCAGAGTCGTCTGTGCTATGAGCAACACGAGCCGCCCGGATCGGTGATTGACAAGCCTTTGGCGGAATTGCCCGTGGACCGGCGCTTTGCGGAATCCGACGACGGCCTGGACAACTTCGCGGCGCTCGTCGTCGAGGTTGGCGCCGTCGAATGGCTCTATCTTGCGATCGAAGGACATCGCAGAGTCCGCTGGAGATGGAGCGGCGAGGCGTGGGAGGGGACGTGGCTCGCGCCATGAAGCGTTCCTCGGTGACGGTGGTCACAGACCGTGTTCCAAAAATACAGAACGCTGAGTATCGGACGGCGTCGATCCTGGTTGCACCAGAGATTCATACATGTAGGACAGTTCCATGATTTTTCTTCGGCCGGCAGTTGCTGCCTTCACGATCTTCCTCGCCGCGGCGAGTCCGGCCGCCGGGCAGAACATGCTCGACATGGTGGATCTCTCATCGGATGCGTTCACGAAATCCGAGATGAGTCGCGCCGATATCGAAGCAGGTCTCGCGGGTCTCGCTGAGGGCGAGAAGCTCGATCTCACCGGCAAAGCGCTGAACGGCCTGAACCTGTCCAATCTCGACCTGCGCCGGACCGTGTTGCAATCGGCCCGGCTGATGATGGTCGACCTAAAAGGCGCGAATCTTGAGGGCGTCAATCTCGACAGTGCGTGGTCGCTCAATTCGGATCTGACGGGCGCCAATCTCAAGGGGGCGAGCCTCTTTGGGACGCAGCTTGTCGGGTCGAAGCTGGACGGCGCTGATCTTTCCGGAGCGCGTGTCGCCGGCGATTTTTCCAAGGCCAGCATGACCAATACGAAGCTCGATGGTGCGGATCTTTCCGCGGACGAGAAGAACCAGTCGATGGGGCTCATGCGCGGTACGTTCCGCTCGACAAATATGGAGGGCGCATCGTTCAAGGGTGCCAATCTCAAGCGGGCGATGTTGGAATTCGCTTCGCTGAAGGGTGCCGACTTGAGTGGGGCTTCGCTTCAGGAAAGCGAAATGGCTGGCGCGGATCTGTCGGGTGCCAACGTCAACGGCGCCGATTTTGCCGGGGCCGATCTGGAGTCGGCCCGCATCGGGGCCATGAAGAACGTCGATGGCGCCCGCAATCTCGACAAGGCGAAAAACCTGGACAAAGCCTATCGTCAATAGGACACCGGCCGCAGTCAGCCGTTTCCCGCCCCTATCCGGCCGGACCCCGCAGATCGGACGGACGGTCCCGGCCGTAAGCGTGGGGCTGAACGCGTGTTAGCACAGCCCATAGCCAACGCCTGGAGTTCGCCCATGTTTCGTCTGCTGGCCCCTGCCGTCCTCGCTGCTATGCTCGCCGTGAGCGGGGCTCGGGCGCAGGACCCGTTCCAGGGGCTCGACTTGACGTCGGACGCGTTCACGAAGTCCGAGATGACCCGCGAAGAGGTGCTGGCTGCCGTTGCAAAGGGAACGGCAGACGCGCCGGCCGATCTTTCCGGGAAATCCCTCAATGGACTTGATCTCTCGGGGGCCGATCTCAGCCGCGTCATCCTGCGCGCCGCGCGCCTCAACAAGGCCAATCTCTCCGGCGCCAATCTGGATGGCGCCGCGCTCGACGCCGTCTGGGCGATGGAGGCGGATTTCACGGGAGCCCGCCTGGAAGGCGCCAGTCTGATCGGTGCGCAGTTCGTCAAAGCGAAGATGGACGGGGCTGATTTCACGAAGGCGAAGGTGAAATCGAATTTCACGCAGGCCTCGCTTGTGAAGGCCCGTTTCGACGCGGCGGATCTGTCGCCCGGAAAGAAAAATCAGCGCGCGATGGTCAAGCGCGGCTTCGAGAGCGCCAACCTGGATGGCGCGTCGTTCAAGGGCGCCAATATGGTCGAGGTCGATCTGGAATTCGCTTCGCTCAGGGATGCCGATCTGACGGACGCGGTTCTCGCCGGAGCCGATCTCGCCGGCGCGACGCTGGCGGGCGCCAACGTCAGCGGCGCCGATTTCAACGGTGCCAACGTGGACAGTGCGAAACTCGGCGGGATGAAGAATCTCAAGGCCGCCAAATCGTTCGACACCGTGCGGAATTACGACAAGGCGTTCAAGGACTAGACGGGGCTCTTAGAGCGGCACGGAGATGATGGCGCGCAGGCCGCCCATTGAACTCTCGCCGAGAGTGACCGTTCCGCCGTGGCTCTTTGCGATGTCGCGGGCGATGGCGAGGCCGAGCCCGGAGTTCGCGCTGTCCTGATTACGGGACTTGTCGATCCTGTAGAATGGCCGAAAGACGTTTTCGCGCTCGCTCTCTGGAATTCCGGGGCCATTGTCGTCGATCTCCACGCGCAGCCAGTTACCCTCAGTGGCGGCCCGGACGATGATCTTGTCACCATATCGGACCGCGTTGCCGACGAGGTTCGTGATCGCGCGCTTGAACGCGTTGCGCTTCAGCGGCAGAATGAGGTCCTGCTTGCTGCGGCGCATCTTCAGGTCGATCGTGGTGCCGTAGGCCTGCGCCTCCTCGTGAATCTCCTCCAGCAATTCGCGCAGGTTCGTCGGCTTTGCTTCCTCGCCGCCGTCGCCGCGCGCAAAGGCGAGATAATCTTCCAGCATGTGCTGCATTTCGTTGACGTCGGATCTGAGCGATCGCGTCTCTGCCGTGTCGGGCAGGAAGGCAAGCTCGAGCTTGAAGCGGGTGAGGATGGTGCGCAGGTCG
>JBLMYE010000257.1:0-7617 GCA_050258115.1 Deltaproteobacteria bacterium
GGTATGTGAACGCCGCCAAGCTTGCTGAACCGGCGATCAAAGCGGTGGAGGAGGGGCGTACCAAATTCGTCCCCGAGAATTGGGCAAAAACCTATTTCGAATGGATGCGCAACATTCAGCCCTGGTGCATCTCGCGCCAGCTCTGGTGGGGGCATCAGATCCCCGCGTGGTATGGGCCTGACGGCAAGGTCTTCGTTGCCCATGATGAGGCCGAGGCGGCGCAACAGGCTCAATTTTACTACGGGAAGGACGAGCCGCTGACGCGCGACGAGGACGTGCTCGACACCTGGTTCTCGTCCGGATTGTGGGCGTTTTCCACCCTCGGCTGGCCGGACGAGACGCCCGAACTGAAGCGGTATTATCCGACGAGCGTGCTCGTCACCGGCTTCGACATCATCTTCTTCTGGGTGGCACGCATGATGATGCTTTCACTCTATTTCAAGAAGGAAGTGCCTTTCAAGGACGTCTACATCCACGCCCTCGTTCGCGACGAGAAGGGGCAGAAGATGTCGAAGTCCAAGGGCAACGTCATCGACCCGCTGGACTTGATCGACGCCTACGGCGCCGATGCCCTGCGCTTCACGCTGGCGCGTATGGCCGCCCAGGGGCGCGACATCAAGCTCGCCAAGCAGGCAGTCGAGGGCAACCGCAACTTCGCAACCAAGCTGTGGAACGCGGCGCGATTCGCGGAAATGAACGAATGCGTTCGCCAGCAGGATTTCGATCCCCGCGCCGTCAGGAATCCGCTCAACCGCTGGATCGTGGGCGAGGCGGAGCGCGCGGCCGCCAGCGTCACGGCGGGACTGGAGGCCTACAGGTTCAACGAGGCCTCCGGTGCCATCTATGAATTCGTCTGGGGCGTCTTTTGCGACTGGTACCTGGAACTCATCAAGCCGATCCTCGCCGGCGACGATGAAGAGGTGATGGTCGAAACCCGCGCAACGGTGGCGTGGGTCATCGACCAGATCCTCAAGCTTCTGCACCCGTTTATGCCGTTCATCACCGAAGAGCTGTGGGCGCACCTCGTCGAGCACGGCGTCGCTCGCCAGACTCTGCTCGCGCTCAGTTCCTGGCCGCAGCCCCAAGGGCTTGCCGATCCAAAGGTCGACGAAGAGATCGGATGGGTCATCGAACTCATCTCCGCCATCCGTTCGGTCCGCACCGAAATGAACGTGCCCGCCGGTGCCAAGATCCCCCTCGTCGTCACAGGAGCGTCGGAGGCGACGCGCCTCCGCGCCAACGCGCACGAGGAAACCATCATGCGGCTGGCCCGCCTCGACGATATCGCTTTTGCCAGGGCGACGCCGAAGGGCTCGGCGCTGATCGTCGTCGGGGAAGCGACCTACGCCCTACCGCTCGAGGGCGTCATCGACATGGAAGCGGAACGCAAGCGGCTGCAGAAGGAAATCGCCAAGGCCGAAAGCGACAAGGGCAAGGCCGAGGCCTGGCTTGCCAACGAATCGAATGTCGCCAAGAGCCCCGAGCACGTCGTGGAATTGAACCGTGATCGCGTGGCCGAGGGCACCGAGAAGATCGAACGCCTAAAAGCGGCTTTGAAGCGCATCGAGGCGTGAGCTTTTCCAGGCCGTCGTCGTTCGGCCGGCGGGGGCGCCATGCAATCGGCCCGCAACCGCGCCGAAACCGCCAAGACTGGGCCATGCCGCAGCCCTTCTTCCCGCCTAAGCCTACGGGGAACAGCGGCGTACGGCCTATTCGCAAAAACGGCAGGCGAATGTTGCGAGAACGCAACGAAACGCTTGGAAAGATGCCTCTTTTGAGCCACAAAACGGCGCGACACAGACTATGGCCGGGACGCCTCGGGAACGGGTCCCAAGCCGCGGGTGCATGCGGGTCCGCCGGACTACCAGAAAGCGCGTTCGAAGCTCCCAAGTGTGTCGAGGACGGATCACCGTGCGCGGGGCCTGTCCGATTGTCCCTTGGTCGAGCTTGAGAGGAATGAAGAAGAATGGACGCGAAGTCGTTCGACAAGTCGAAGCTGCCGAGCCGCCATGTCACGGTCGGGCCGTCACGGGCTCCGCATCGCTCGTATTACTACGCCATGGGTCTGACGGAAGAGCAGATCAACCGTCCCTTCGTCGGCGTCGTGTCCTGCTGGAATGAAGCCGCACCCTGCAACATTGCACTCATGCGGCAGGCGCAGGCGGCGAAAGCGGGCGTTAACGAGGCCGGCGGCACGCCGCGCGAGTTCTGCACCATTACCGTCACCGACGGCATCGCCATGGGTCACCAGGGCATGAAGTCCTCGCTCGTCTCGCGCGAGGTCATCGCCGATTCCATCGAACTGACGATGCGGGGCCATTGCTACGACGCGCTCGTTGGTATCGCCGGCTGCGACAAGTCCCTTCCGGGCACGATGATGGCGATGCTGCGCCTCAACGTTCCGTCGGTCTTCATGTATGGCGGGTCCATCCTGCCCGGTCGCTTCCGTGGCAAGGACGTCACCGTGCTGGATGTGTTCGAGGGTGTCGGCATGCATTCCGCCGGTAAGATGTCGGACGAAGACCTGCACGAACTCGAATGCGTCGCGTGTCCGTCAGCCGGCGCGTGCGGCGGTCAGTTCACCGCCAACACGATGGCGATGGTCTCCGAAGCGATCGGCCTCGCACTGCCGGGATCTGCAGGGTCGCCCGCGCCCTACGAAGAACGCGACAGCTACGCCACCGCATCCGGCAAGGCGGTCATGCGCCTCGTAGCAGACCAACTCCGTCCGCGCGATATCGCGACCCGCAAGGCCTTCGAGAATGCGGCCGTCGTGGTTGCCGCCACGGGCGGTTCGACGAATGCCGCGCTGCATCTTCCGGCCATGGCGAACGAGTGCGGCATCGATTTCGATCTCTTCGACGTCGCCGAAATCTTCAAGCGCACGCCCTATATCGCCGACCTGAAACCCGGCGGGAAGTACGTCGCAAAGGATGTCTTCGAAATCGGCGGCGTGCCGCAGGTTCTCAAAGCCTTGCTCGAGGGCGGCTATCTGCACGGCGATTGCATGACCGTCACCGGCCGCACCATGGCGGAGAACCTCGCCAAGGTGACCTTCAACACCGAACAAAAGGTCGTCTATCCCGTCTCCAACCCGATCACCCCGACCGGCGGTGTCGTCGGCCTCAAGGGCACCCTTGCGCCCGATGGCGCGATCGTGAAGGTGGCCGGCCTGAAGAAGCTTCAGTTCTCCGGTCCGGCCCGCGTCTTCAATTGCGAGGAAGACGCGTTTGCCGCCGTCAGCGCAGGCAACTTCAAGGAAGGCGAGGTTCTGGTCATCCGCTACGAGGGGCCGAAGGGCGGACCGGGAATGCGCGAGATGCTGTCGACGACGGCTGCGCTCTACGGCCAGGGCATGGGCGACAAGGTGGCGCTGATCACCGACGGGCGCTTCTCGGGCGCAACGCGCGGCTTCTGCATCGGTCACGTCGGGCCGGAAGCGGCAGTCGGCGGCCCCATCGCTCTCATCGAGAATGGCGACATCATTTCCATCGACGCAGAGAAGGGCACCCTCGATCTCGATGTCGATGCCGCGACGCTCGAAAAGCGCCGCAAAACTTGGCAAGCACCCGACAACCCCTATCAGACCGGCGCGATCCGCAAGTTTGCGGATCAGGTGGGCCCCGCGCGCTATGGCGCCGTGACCCATCGAGGAGGAAAGGCTGAAGTCATCTGCTATGCGGATATCTAGATCGCACCTCCGGGCAGCGCTGGCCGCAGCGCTGCTCCCACTGTTCATGGCGCCTGCGTCCGCGGAAACGGTGACGTTTTCCTCGGCGCGGGAAGCCTTGAAGCAGGGATTGAGCGCCTATCAGGGCGGCTATTACGAGATCGCGATTCCTGCGCTGCAATTCGCCGCCGACAAGAAGGAGTTCATGGCGGAGTACTATCTGGCCCGCATCTACAGCGACAATTCCGGGTCGCACACCGACCATGCCAAGGCGTACATGCTGTTTCAGCAGATCGCCAACGAATATGCCGATGCCGACCCCGATGACGATCCGCGTGCTCCCTACGTCGGCAAATCGCTGACGGCGCTCGCCGGGTACATGCGCCGCGGCTTGAAGGAGATCGGCCTGAAGCCCGACACTGCGCAAGCCGTGATCTATCTGCAGAATGCCTCGACGACTTTTGCGGACGAAGACGCTCAGTTCGAACTCGCCAAGCTCAAACTGGCCGGCGACGGCGTGGATGAGGATGAGGCGACCGCGCGCCACTGGCTCGCCGATCTTTCCGAGCGCGGGCACTCCGGTGCGCAAGCGTTCCTCGCCGATCTTCTATGGCGCGGCAAATATCTGAAGGCTGACAAGGCAACCGCGCTTGCGCTGATCGCTGTGGCGGTCGAGAACGCACCCGTCTACGACCGTCTCTGGATCGAAGACATCTATCAGAACATCTACTGCGGGGCCGGCGAGGGAATCCGCAAACAGGCAACTGGCATCGTCGCCGCCTGGGGCAACCGCTTTGGCCGCAAGCCGGAGGCTCTGGAAGCTTCCGGCATAGGCCTTCTGGCTGCCGAACCACAGCGCAGCTGTCAGAACGGGGAACCGGTCAACCCGATCAAGTCGGGCGAGGCGCCCGTCACCGCGACACCGGCCTTGCGCAGAGAGCCCGCCGAAGGCGTTTCCTCCGGGGATGGCTTCGTCTACGGTACGACGTCGCCCCGGCTGCGTGACGTCGGCGCGGAAATCCGCGATCCGGACAACCGTTGAAGGCGGCACGGCGTGCAGCAACTGCGAGGCGCACCAGGCCCGCGGGTTACCTAGCGTCTCTAGCGACGCGTCACCAGTCTCACTTGTGAAAGCAGGATTCCGGATGAGCCGTTTGCGCACCCACTCCGAAAGCCATCTCGTGGAGCGCATCGGCTGGCTTCGCGCCGCCGTCCTCGGCGCCAACGACGGCATCGTTTCGACGGCATCCCTCATCGTCGGCGTCGCCGCCGCCTCGACCGGACCGAACGAAGTGCTCCTTGCCGGTGTTGCGGGGCTCGTGGCCGGAGCCATGTCGATGGCAGCCGGCGAATACGTCTCCGTCAGCTCGCAATCCGATGCCGAGAATGCCGACCTTGCCCGCGAGCGGTCGGAACTTGCCACACAGCCGGACTTCGAGCGCCGGGAACTTGCCGACATCTACGTGCAGCGCGGATTGGATGCGGACCTGGCCTTGAAGGTGGCAGACCAGCTGATGGCGAAAGATGCGCTGGGGGCCCATGCACGCGATGAACTGGGTATCTCGGAGATTACCGTGGCGCGGCCGGTGCAGGCCGCCATGGCTTCGGCTGCGTCGTTCGCAGTCGGTGCTGCGCTGCCGCTCGCCATGGTATTCGTTTCGCCCGCCGACAAGCTCGTCTACACCGTGTCTGCCGCAGCCCTCGCATTTCTGGCACTTCTCGGCGCGCTGGGGGCATGGGCGGGCGGAGCCAACATCGCCCGGGCGATGCTGCGCGTGAGCTTCTGGGGCGCGTTCGCCATGGCGCTGACCGCCGCCATCGGCGCTCTCGTCGGCAAGGCTGTCTGAACCGGCGGCCTGAGCTAGGGCGGAGGATCGATGCCGGCGACCCGCCGTGTGATGTGGTCTCTGATCTCGTCGGGCTGCTCCGCCACCGCGCGCGTGATGGCACGAAGATGATGCCGCACCTCGTGAAGCTGATCGATCAGCGACAGGATGACGGGCAGGCTCGCGTGGTCGAGCCCCATCCGGTAGTGCAGATCGCAAGCCAGCGCCACGCGGGCCTCATCGGCCGGATCGAAAAGATAGCCACCCTCGTCCCGCTGCGGCTCCACGACGCCCTCGTCGATCCAGGTGAGAAGGACGTGACGTTCCAGACAGGCGTATTGCGCATAAAGCTGAAGTTCCCGGATCATCTCACTCGCCCCTCTTTCCACGTGGGTGCTGCGGGTGTTTGGCTTCCCAGTCCGCCATGAAGCGCGCCAGTTCCTCGTCGCCCCCCTCCGGCGGCACGATCTTGATCTCGACGAACTGATCCCCCCGGCTGCCGTCCTTTCCGCGCGCGACACCCTTGCCGCGCAAGCGCAGCTTGGTGCCGTCCTTGGCGCCCTTGGGTACCCGCACGTCCACCGCGCCGTCGACCGTATCGACGCGGACCGCCGCCCCGTTGAGAGCTTCACCGAGCGTTACCGGCACGGTGCTGATGATATCGAAGCCGTCCCGTCTGAACCGCGGGCTCGGGCGAACCGAGATTTCGACATAGGCATCTCCCGGCTTGCCGTCGGACCCTGGTAGTCCTTGCCCCTTGAGGCGAAGAACCTTGCCATCGTCGATCCCCGCCGGAATGGAGATGTCGAGCGTCTTTCCGTCCGGCATGTGAACCATCTTGCGGGCTCCGTTGACCGCATCGAGGAAATCGACCTCGAGGGCATAGCGCACGTCCTGCGGCGGCATGCGAAATCGCTCGCCCGCGCCGCGGTCGCCGAAGAGATCGGAGAAGACGTCGTAATCGAAACTTCCAGTCTGGGAACGCCGCTGCGACGATCGTGGCCCGTAGCGGAAGTTCGGATCGGCTTCCGCGTACTCGCGATAGTAATGCCGCTCGGGCTGACGCTCGGCGCCCGTCTCGTCGATCTCGCCGGAATCGTACCTCTTGCGCTTATCCGGATCGCCAATGAGATCGTACGCGGCGTTGATCACCTTGAAACGGGCCTCCGCCTCCGAACTGCCCGGATTGAGATCCGGATGGGTCTCCTTGGCTGCCTTCCGATACGCCTTGCGAATTTCGTCCTGGCTTGCATCCCGCGCCACGCCCAGGGTCTCGTACGGATCGGCCATGCATTCATATCGCGCGTTTTGAGTTTCAATCGACGGCGGCCTTCCGGGCGGCCGCTGTGCAATCAAAAGGTGCCATCATTCCGCCGGTTGCGAAAGCTGCCGCAATGGTAAATGCGGACCGATGGTTCCGTTTCGACCCGATGGCCGTAGGAACTCCGTCCGGCGGGGGATTATGTTGCACCCCGCCCATGCAGCACTTAAGCTCCGCGGGAGCGAGGAGAACACCAGCCACATGCATTCGAAGCGCTTTATGATCTTCGCGGCGGCCATATGCGTCGCGGCGATGCTGTCTTACCTCTTCGTCTTCGCCGATGCGCCCGTGCCGGAGGAGCCGCTGCCCGTCACGCCGCCCGGCCCCGCGGCGACCCAGTAGGCGCGCCCGCCTTACTTCCTATCGCAGCCGGTCGATGAACCGCTCGCCGGCTCCGCGCGGCTCAACCGAGTTCGACCCAGACCGGCGCATGGTCGGACGGCTTCTCCCAGCCGCGTATATGCTTGTCCACGCCCGCGCCCTGCAGACGGTCCGCCGCCTGTGGCGAGAGCAGGATGTGATCGATGCGGATGCCGTCGTCCTTCTGCCAGGCCCCCGCCTGATAATCCCAGAAGGTATAGACGCCGGGCCCGGGGTGGCACGCGCGCACGGCGTCAGTCAGACCCAAGGCTTCTATCCTGCGCAGCATCGCGCGGCTTTCCGGCTGGAACAGCGCATCGCTTGTCCAGGCGGCAGGGCGCTTCGCATCGACCGGTTCTGGAATGACGTTGTAGTCGCCCGCTAGGACGACCGGCATTTCCATCGCCAGAAGCTTGCGGGCATGGGTCGTAAGCCTCTCC
>JBLMYE010000258.1:0-14248 GCA_050258115.1 Deltaproteobacteria bacterium
GGTGCATCAGGGGTGGCCGGCGCTGCCTTCAAACTGCCCCCGAATCGGCCTAGTTGGCCTGGAATGACCTGCCGGGACAGGCGTTGTCAGGTGTCCCGCCGCCGCCACCGCACTGGATCCCCATGCCCCTTGCCCGCCCCCTGCTCCGCGCAGCCGCAGTTCTGGTTTTTTCCGCTGGCTCCTCTCTTGCCAATCCCGTCGAGACGAGTTGGGTGACCGAGGTTCGCGCCGAACGGGCCCCGGTCGTGACCGGTTCTATCGGCAAGCCGCCGGCAAAATCCCATGCCCTCGACGGCATTGCCTCTTTCTATTGGCAGGAGCAGATGACGGCGTCCGGGGAACGCTTCGACAAGCGGGCGTTGACAGCCGCGCATCCCACCCTTCCGTTCGGCACGCTCGTCGCCGTGACCAACCTCCGCAACGGCCGGACGACCGTGGTCCGGATCAACGACCGCGGGCCGTTCAAGCCCGGCCGCATCATCGATGTTTCGGAAGCGGCGGCCGAGGTTCTCGAAATGCAGAGCCGCGGACTGGCCCCGGTGAAACTGGAGGTCATCTCGGCCGCAAGTGGCCGTTGACCCTTTGCAAACGTTCCGACGTCACCGCGATTGCAGTGGACCGCCCGGCGGGCGATAAGTAGCGGCAACGACTTATCGCTTTTTGCCGGAAACTCTGTTCGCCATGGCCTCCGACAAGACCGTCCCGGCCCGCGCCGAGCGTAGCGCCGCTGTGCAGATGCTGCGAACGGCCCTCATCGAAAAGAAGATGACCCAGGCGGAACTCGCGGACGCCGCAGAGTGCCACGAAAAGACGATCCAGAACCTGCTCGGGGGACGGCCTGTCCGCGAACAGACGCTGTTCGACGTCTGCATGGTCCTCGGGCTCGATTATCAGCGCGTGAAGGAATTGTGGTCGGGCGCCATGACGACCGCGCAGCCGATGGATCTCAAAGGCGAAGGCGGTCTGGTCGCGCCGGTCTACATGGGCGCCTATACGCGCGCCGGCGTCGATCATTACATCGGAAGCTATCTCACGCTGCGCCCGGCGTTCGCGGTGCCGAACACGATCGTGGCCTATCGCACAGATGTGCTGTGGGATCCGGAGTGGCCGTCGCTCATCTTCGAGGAGCGCGACCGGCCGGATCAGCCCTTCGCGCACCGCGGCCGCCTCTATATTCCGTCATCATCCATGTTCATCCACCTCGTGTCGCTGACAAAGGGTGCCATGCGCATGGTGGTGGTTTCGCAGCTCGATCAGGCCGGAGAAATGCGCGGCTTGATTACGACGCTCAACAAGCAGGGCCGCTTCTTCGTGCCCGTGTCCGCGCCCATCGCTTATCTCAAGAGGTCGGACCTCAAGGGTGCCGCGCTCGGCGAAGTGGCGGCAGATAACCCCGCCTATGCCGGCTACAAGCGCATCCTGGATGAAACACTGGCGGAGGACTACGCGCGGCTTGCCTCTCCCTGATCAGGGCATGCCGCGGGCTCGGGGCGGCTCCGCCGATTTCGCCGGCGCCGCGGACACCGCGACTGCTGCTGAGCCGGGACGCTGCTTACCGGCCGGCGGCTGCGTCTCAGCGTCGATCATGTCCCTCGGCTTCGCGCGTCGCCCGGCACGGACGGATTCGAAATGGGCGCGCAGGTTGACCGTCGAGCGCCTGCCGATGGCGCGACGGTTGAGCGCGAGCCACTTCTCTGCTTCGGTCCGCCCCGCCGCGTGGAGGTGGTTCAAGAGCGCGATATCGGGATTGATCTTGCTCGCGTCCGGCAAAACTCCCGTGTAGGGAGCGGCCTCGACGAGGTGGAACCGGTGTTGCGCCAAGGGGCGCAACCGCGAAAACCTCGAGCGGACCGCGCCTCGCATAGCTTCGCGCGCCATCTCGATGATCTCGACGTCGCGGATCAGAGGCGCGTTAAAGGTCAGGCGATTGACGTGCGCCTGAATTTCCCTTGCACCGGTCGGGAGGCCTTCTTTCTTCAACGGCGTCAACTGCACGATGAGCGTGTCTGCGACGGGGCTCTCCATTGCGAGTGTGACGAGATCGGGGTTCGCCGAGTAACCGCCATCCCAGTAGGCAACGCCATCGATTTCCACGGCGTGATGAAGGGCCGGCAGACAGGCGGACGCAAGCACGGCATCGACCGTCATCTCCTCGCGGCGGAACAGCCGGGCTTCTCCGGTGGCCACTTCCGTCGCAGCGATGAGCATTTCCACCGGCGCGTGTTTGCGGATGGCAGCGAAGTCGATCGTTTCGGTCAGGAGCCGGCGCAGCGGGTCAAAACCCAGGGGATTGAACTCGTAGGGCGACCACAGCGACGCGAGATGGGCGAGCGGTGCCGATCGGGAGAGCGTGAAAAGCACGGGATTGAGCCGAAGAAACTCCGGAACACCCGCCTTGGCTACACCTTCCCAGACTTGCCGGAGCTTGGCGCGGGCGCCTTCCGGGCCGCCTTCCGCCAAGCCCGCCGCAAGGGCCGCTGCGTTGATCGCGCCGGCACTCGCCGCGCTGATCCAGGCAAACCGGAGGTAGTTGTCCTCAAGCAGCCGATCGAGAACGCCCCAGGTGAAGGCCCCATGCGTGCCGCCGCCCTGAAGGGCCAGATTCATCTTCAACCGGCGCCGGAATAATTCCACGCGTCACATGCCCCGCTTCATAGTCGACGATCGAGGGCCGGGCGGCCCACGACCCGAACTTGACGCAACACCCTGTCTCTATCATGGCCGGACCGATACGGGGACGACACACGGCACACCTGCAATTTCTGCAACATGTGCCCGAATGCCGTAAACGCTCGCAATCTGCGCCTCGGTCATAACGTCGCGCGCGGGACCGGATGCCGCAACCCGGCCTTCCTTCATCAGGATGGCGCGTGGACAGTAGCGAAGAGCGAGAGACAGATCGTGCAGCGCAACGATCACCGCGCGGCCCTCCGACGCTATACGCGCCAAGGTCTCGAACAGGGCCAGAGCGTGCGCGGGATCGAGACCGGCGGCCGGCTCATCGGCGATGAGGATTGCAGCGTCCTGTGCCAATGCCCGGGCCATCAGCACCCTGGCGCGCTCGCCGCCGGAAAGTTCGGCGACGGGCCGGTCCGCGAGGGCCTCTGCATCCATCTGCATCAGCGCCGTCTCGATTTTCGCGCGGTCCTCTTCGCTCTCGCCACGCTGCGGTCCGGAGCCATACGGGATGCGTCCGAGGGCGACCACCGCGCGCGACCTCAGCGGCCAGTGCACGGTTCGGTCCTGCGGGAGATAGGCGATGGAGCGGCCGAGTTCGCGGCGGTCGAGACTGCGAATGTCGGCTCCGCCGAGTTCGACGGAGCCTGCACTGGGAACCGTCAGACCGGCGAGCGCCCGCAGCAGCGTCGATTTTCCCGCGCCGTTCGGGCCGGCAACGGCGACGAAGTCGCCGGGCGATACCGCAAACGACACATCCTGGAGAATGTCGCGCCCGGCGAGGCGCACATGAAGGCTCTGTGCCTCCAGATGGGTACCTCTCGATCTCATGGCGCTAATTCCGACCGCTTGCTGAGGACGAGCCAAAGGAAGAAGGGAGCGCCGATCAGCGCCGTCAGTACGCCCAGTCGCAAATCCCCCATCGGCGACAAGAGGCGCAGCCCGACATCGGCGAGAAGAACCAAAGCCGCTCCGCCGAGGAAACTCGGCAGCAGCAGACGGCTCGGCTCGCCGGAGGTCAAAGGCCGCAAGAGATGCGGCACCATGAGCCCGACAAATGAGATCGCCCCGCAAACCGCCGTGGCCGCGCCGACGGCGATAGCCGTTCCTGCGACGACGATCAGACGAAGCCGCCCGAGGTCGACTCCGAGGTTCTGCGCGGCCGCCTCGCCAAGCGTGAGCGCGTCCAGGTCGCGGCCGGTCGCAGCAAGCAGGGCGCAGCCGGCGATCATGAGCGGTGCCGCCAACCAGACGTGGACGAGGCTGCGATCGGTGAGCGAGCCCATCAGCCAGTAGAGCATTTCGGACGCTGCAAACGGGTTCGGCGCCAGGTTCAGCGCGAGCGATGTCAGCGCGGCGGCAAGGCTCGAAACGGCGACCCCCGCGAGGATCAGGGTCACCGGCCCAGTTCCACGGCCTGCGAGAACGGCCAGCGCAAGCGTCGCAATCGCGGCACCGGCGAGGCCCGCAACAGGCAGGGCGAGCGCGAAGGACTGGGCAACGCCGGAATGAATCGCGATAACGGCACCGAGCGCCGCACCTCCTGAAATTCCCATGATGCCGGGCTCGGCGAGCGGATTGCGGAGATAGCCCTGCAGGACGGCCCCCGAGAGCCCGAGCGTGCCGCCGACCATGAAGCCAAGGATCGCACGCGGCAGCCGGACTTCGAGAAGGATCGTGCGTTGCGCCTCCGGTGATCCCGACAGCGTAAAGCCCTCGACGCCGAGAAAGAGGGACATCAGAAACGCCGCAAGCGCCGCAACTGCGAGCAACGCGGCGAGGCGCGTTGCGTTCATCGACCGGCCTCGGCGCGGTGATGGAGCTGCTCGCGCGCGACGGCGAGGCGTTCCACGGCATCGATGATGCGGGGCGTGCCGCAGAGCCATTCGTTCATGGGGATGGTGACGCTCGGCCGTGACGCGTCGAGCGCGCGGAAGGCCGGATGGCGCAGATTGTCGGCCAGAACCGTGCGGAAGTCCGCGGCGGAATTGGCGCGCACGATGACGTCCGGCGGATCGGCAATCAGGCTTTCGAGCGGCAACTGCCCCGCGGGGCCGAGTTTCCTGCTGCGTGCCGCGTTCTCGAAGCCCGCCTCCCGGAGCACCTCGTCGACGAGGCTGCCTTCGCCGGAGGCGAGACTGTTAACCTGCATGGCGACGGCGCGCGGAGTTGGGGCCTGGGAGCGGACGACGGCGCTCGCCTTCACCTCCGCGAGACGTTCGTCGAACGCCTTCACCAGTGCTGCCGCGCGATCGGGCTCTCCGGTGAGACCACCCACCAGCGTCACAACCCTCCGGATTCCGTCGAAGCTCGACGCCATCGGCACGATCTCGACGCGGCGGCCAAGGCGGCGAAGAAGATCGACGGTGGCCGCGGTCGTATATTCCCCGGCAAGGATGAGGTCCGGGTCGAGCGCGAGGATTTCTTCCGCCGATCCACGGACGGCGTGGAGTCCTGCGGCCTCGCGCGCCATCATGGACATGGACGGATCGGCGGCGAGAAAGCTCAAGCCTGCGATTCGTTCGCGCGGAACGAGGTCGAGCAGGA
The DNA here is from genome assembly GCA_050258115.1 of Deltaproteobacteria bacterium. Taxonomy (GTDB): domain Bacteria; phylum Pseudomonadota; class Alphaproteobacteria; order Rhizobiales; family Hyphomicrobiaceae; genus JAGVSR01. Next base: position 5,224 of record JBLMYE010000258.1, read on the forward strand.
CCTGATCGACGCACAGGTTCAAAGACACGATGCGGCGGGGCTGATCGGCTTTCGCCTGTGACACCGCCAATCCACCGGTCAACGGCAGAAGCCCGGCAACCAAGGTTGCCAGGCACTGTCCAAGTCTTCGTTTCGCGCCTAATGCCACTGTCACCGCGTCAACTTTCGCATGTCATTCTATCGCCCCTCGGCCCAGGCCCGCGTGGCTTCTTCGACGTAGGTAAACCTGAGCCCCGCATAAGCCGCGATGCCGGCCGTCTCGTAGCCGTAGATCTCCTGGTAGTCCTGGTTCAGAAGGTTCTCGACGCGTCCGTAAACCTCTACTCCGGGCGACAACTTGTAGGATGCCGCAGCGTTCACGAGCCAATAATCTTCAAGTGTCGTGACGACGGTTTCCGTGAAGCTGAATGCGAAATCGTCCATGTCGCCGTTGTATATCGCCGCCAAATTGATGTTGGCCCTGTCGTCGTCGAAGACGTAGTTCATGTCGAGACGTCCGCTGTGACGTGGCCGGCGGATCTCCTGGCTGCCGTCGCCCTCCTGCGCATTGAGGTAAGTATAGGACAGCCCAGCCGTCAGGCCTTCGGCCAGAAGCGCCCTCGCCTGGAATTCGATGCCGTTGCGCGTGCTCGTTCCCGACCGGTTGACCGGTGTCGAAAAGAAGTCACCGCCTAAGAAGAGAAAGTTCGTATCGATCTCATTGGTGAGAACCGTATCGAAATACGTGACGTCGAAGACTGCGTTGCCGTTCCACAAGGTCGTTTCGACACCGGCGTCCCATCCTTCCGCTTCTTCCGGTTGCAATTCCGGGTTTGCGATAAAGTTAGGAAAGTCTCCGAATTGCTCTGCGAAGCTCGGATATTTCACGCCCGTGCCATAGCTTGCGTGCAAGCGAAAGGGCGACGACCATGGGCGGACCGAAGCGGTTGTTCGCCACGTCGTGTAGTCCTCGAAGTCTTCATTGGCGTCGTGCCGGATGTTCCCGACAAGCGAAACGGCATCGAAGTATTCACCCCGGATCTCTCCGGCGAGGCTGTCGCGATCGCGCGAGAAATCGCGTGACAGGAGTGGCTGGTCGAAGCTCTCGTCGCGATGCACCGCCATAGCCGTCAAGAAGTGCCGAATGGGTAGACCACTCGCATCGTCGAGGCGGTACGTCGAAAGGTAGCCGTATTCCGACATCGCGCTGATGTTCTGCGATTCCGTCCCGTATGGCGGGTCGAACATGCCCAGCGACAGGTCAGACGTGTCGGTTTCCGACCCTTGCGCATAAATCTGCTGCGTCCATCGTCCGTCGCTGAACGTATCAAGAGTGGCCGCGATCCGCCCGACGCTCAGTGTCGTCGAAAAGGTCGACAGATCGTCGGATGCTGTCAGGAACCCGGCCGAATTGATGCCTGTGAAATCATCGCGATCCCCGTTGCGCGTGGACCGGCGAAGCGACGTATCAATTTTCAAGTTATCGAACACGAGCAGGCCGCCCCTGAACGAGACAGCCGAAAAGTCGCCGCCGTCCTCTTCCGGGCCTTCGGGCGCGATGTTGAATCCGCCGGTCTTGAGGCCAGACACGACGAGGCTCCCATTAGCGCGATCTGTGCCCCCCGAAACGCTTGCCGTGCCGTTCGAGGTGCCAAAAGACCCACCCTCGCCGCGTGCCCGAAACGTCAGCGGACCTTTGCCGCCGTTCGTCACAATGTTGATGACGCCTCCGATAGCGCCCGACGAATAGAGGCCACTCTGCGGACCGCGGATCACTTCGATCTGGGCGATATCGTCGACCAGCAGATTGGAGAAGTCGAAAATACCATCACCGACAGGATTGACCTCGACGCCATCGATGAGAACGAGAGTCTGATTGCTCTCCGCTCCGCGTATCCGCACCACGGTCAGGTTCAGCGGTCCACCCTGCGAACTGACGTTGACGCCCGGCAGGCTGCGCAGTGCATCGGCGGCGTGGCGAACCTGCCGTTCCTTCAACTGGGTTGCCGTCACGACGCTGACGGCAGACCCCAGTTTGTCGCCTTCAACTCCTTGGACCTGCCTGGACGGCGTCTCCGCCGGGCCGGCTCCGCTCGCGTTCGAAGCTGTTTCCTCGGAACCCTCGACCGGGTTGGCAGGCTCTGAAGTCGCGCCCGTTTTCTTTGTTTTGTCTGCCGTCTCCGGCGGAATCTCCAGTGTTGCCCCTTCCACCACGATGGGCGGCAACTCGTCGCTTTCCTGCGCCCGAGCCCATGTGGGCACGACAAACCCCGCGCCGGCCGACACCAGCGCGCACGCCATCATCCATGCGCCATGCGCATTCTTCACGTTCATCACTCCTCCAACCCAAATGGCGGTGTGGAGGGCGCGAACGTCCGCTTGGACGGGCATTGGAGCAGCGCTCCGAAGACGAGGTCTCCGGCCGCACGCCTTCAATTCATGGGATCGAGACTGGACCCAATTTCCCGCACATGCCTGACGCCGCTCCCTACCGGTTGCACATCAGCCGCCACTACGGGTGGTCCGTTCCTCCGCGCGCCCCGCACGAGGGATGGGCAGCATGTACCGGCAGGTCTCCTGGCTCGCGGCTCTGGCGCTTCCCGTCCGCCTTCCCGATCCCGCAGGGCAACAGGCCCGAAGCGATCTCAGTGGCATTGTGGGGGAAGCTCGCCGCTTACAGTTGCGGGGGCAGCCCCGGCATCGGACCGCAACGCGATCCTTACCGTGTTCCCTATTCTCCCGATGGCGTTTGCGCACCACCGGGAACCGATACCCGACCATTGAGCCCGCTTGGTGTTGATCTTGTCAAGCATCGCTTGTAGCCATCGGCCTAATCCGTGTGCGACGTGTGGCCGGACAACGATCAGACGAACAGCGGCTTCATGGCCGGTTGCAGGCGGGCCCGCGCGATCTCGACCACCTGGCCGCGAGATCCATCGGTCATCCCGCGCACGTTCATCTCGATACCGCCGGGCGTGAAGCGGAACAGATTGTAGCGCCCCAACGGCTCGGGCCCATGGGTGCGCGCAGCGGAGCCGGACGCCACGCCCACGACCGGGATCGGTTTTTCCCTGCCCGGATGCCAGAGCAGGGAATCGCGATGGTTGTGGCCGTGCAGGACAAGCTCGGCGCCGCATTCGCTCAGAACACCGGCAAGTTCAGCGGCATCCTGCAATGCGCGACGCGGGGAGGTCTGGCCCGGCAGCGGTGGATGATGGATGAGAACGACGCGGATGAGATTTTCAGTTTTGAGCCGCAAAAGGCAGTCCCGCAGAACCGCACACTGCTCTCGGCCGACGCGGCCGGCCGCGACGAGCGGGCGGGTCGGGATCGCCGAATTCAGGCCGATCAGGGCCAGAGGTCCGACGCGGCGCACGAAGGGAAAGAGTTGGGGCGGCGCACCGGCGAACGCCGTGCCCCATGAATCGGCGGCTATGTAGTCGCGCCAGATCTCGGTACAGGAGGGGCCGTTCATCCGGCGCGTATAGATGTCGTGATTGCCGGGAACGGCGGTGACCTTGTCGGGCGGCCCCAGAGTCTTCAGCCACGAGAGTGCTGCGCCGATCTCGCCGGGAAGTCCGAGATTGACGATGTCGCCCGTGACCGCGACGTGATCGGCACCATGCAGCCAGATGTCGGCTGCCATGCGATCGGCGACATCCTGCCGGTGAACGCGCCTGCGGCTGCGCGCCCAGTTGAGAAACCCGAGCCCGCGCTTGACGTTCCAATGTCCGGGCCCAAAACCCACGATCGGCGTCAGATGCAGGTCTGAAAGATGAGCCAACGTGAACATATGCGTCATTCCGGGGCGGTACTTTCAGACGGAGCGGTGCTGCGATGCAAACCCTTTACTATCTTCATGGGGTGTTTGCAGCTTTCCGCGCAGAGCAATCAACGGGAAGAGATTTGGTGAGACCATCGGCCCCGGTTTCAAGTTCAATTAAGGCCGCCACACCATGACCGGCACCCGGCTCGTCACGAAGGTGCTCCAGCGCTACTGGCGGCTGGCACGCGGGCTCACGATTGGCGCACAGGGGCTCATCGTCGATGCGCAGGGCCGCGTGCTGCTCGTTCGTCATTCCTATCGGCCGGGCTGGCACTTCCCCGGAGGGGGTGTGGAGAAGAACGAACTCGTCGAGACGGCGCTCGAGCGGGAACTGAGAGAAGAAGCAGGCGTGACGCTGCGAGGGCCGCCGCAGCTCTTTGGCGTGTACGCCAATTTCCGTCACTTTCCGAGCGATCATGTGGCGTTCTTCGTCGTTCGCGACTGGGATCAGCCCCAGCTACCCCAACCCAACCGGGAAATTGCAGAGCAGGGTTTCTTTGCGATCGATGAATTACCGGATGGGACGCACCGCTCGGTGGTGTCGCGTCTTCAGGAGGTGTTTCAGGGCTGCCCGCGAGATCCGCTGTGGTAACACCTCGCTAGACCCCCCGTTCCATCCATGCTAGCTCGCGCCGCGCAAGCCAATTCGACGGGCTTGGCGCCAGAACCAATCAGATGTCCGATAAGACCCTCATCCGCACAGCCGAACCTTCCGACGTGCCCTCCATCGGCGCGCTGCATGCGCGTGTTTTCGGGCCGGGGCGTTTCGCGCGCTCGGCCTACCGGGTGCGCGAGGGCCGGCGCGACGGCAACCCGCTGTCAGATTTCTGTCATGTCGCCATGCGGGGCAACCGGCTCGTGGCGGCCGTCACGCTGAGCGAGGTGAAGATCGGCGGCGTGCCCGGCGCACTGCTGCTCGGCCCCATTGCCGTCGAACCCGAGTTTGCCGGCCAGGGCCTCGGCCGTCAGCTCATCGCCGAAGGTATCGAGGACGCGCGGTCGGCCGGGAAATCGCTGGTCATCCTGGTCGGCGACGAGCCCTATTACGGCCGGTTCGGCTTCCACCGGGTGCCGCCGGGACAGATTACGCTGCCGGGTCCGGTCAATCCCCTGCGCGTGCTCGCCTTCCCTTTGCAGGAAGGCGCCATCGAAGCGGCTCGCGGGCTGGTCACCTCGGCATAGTAGTCAGAGAAGGCCCAGCCGCTCCAGCGTTTCTGGAATGCGTTCCTTCACTTTGAAAAAGCCGGCGCGTGCGTAGGGCCAGAAGGCGCTGTCCCAATCGCGGCGCACCTCAACAGCGGCGACGCCCGAGCCCGCCAGTTCTGCGACGAAAGAATCGTAGGTCGCGCGTGCGGGTCCGACAGGGACCTGCGCGGTCACGAGTTTCTCTACGCCATGCGCCCGGCACAGCGCCACGGCCTCCTCCGGAGTCGGCTTTGCGAGCGATAGCACGGGCGCGCAAAACGCAATCCGCGCCCGCGCCGCGGTGTCGGCCATGGCACCGGCGCGAAAGGCGTGAACCGCCGCAGACAAACCTCGATAACTGCCGTCGGGCGGAAGCAGCACGACGCCCTTGACGCGCTCAGCCGCCACCGGCCAGCGTTCCGGCGTGAGATCATCTTCTTGTAAGAGCAGCACGAGGTCTTCCTCTTGCGTGACGCTCATCGGCGGCCGCAGGCGGGTGGGCGCCGGCGGTTCCGGGCCGTCCAGAGGCTCGGGCGCCTCGTCGAGTTGTCCCGCTGGGTCGAAACGGCCCTCTGTGAACTGGCGGATGTTGTCGGCGCGGGCGACATAGTGCTTGCCGCGCGTGTGAAGACCCGCCACCCAGCGCCAGGATAGCGTGTTGGAGGCCGCGTCGCCGTCGAGCAGGTGACGGTAGAAGAAATCGGCGCCGAGTGTCCACGGCAGCTTCAAGGTGAAGATCCAGACGGACGCGAACCACATGCGTGCGTGGTTGTGCTGGTACCCGGTTTCGGTCAGTTCTTTCGCCCACGCATCGAAGGCCGCGATGCCGGTTTTGCCATTGATCGCCTGTTCGTAGGCGCGCGCGATGTCTCTGTCCTCTTCCATCTTCGCCTGCGCCTGGGAAAGTCCGGAGAGAAAATCGCTCCACACCCGGGGCCGTTGTTCCAACCAGCCTTTCCAATAAGTGCGCCAGCAGATTTCCTGCACGAACTTGTCGGCGGCAGAAATCGGATGCTTCGCCAGTACGGCGCGCACGACCTCGTCTTCGGCAACGAGCCTGTGCCGCAGGAACGGCGACAGCAGCGAAACGTTGCTGCGATCGCCGGGACCCAGATCGAAATTGCGCGACTTTGCATAAGCGCTTCCAGCCCGCGGTACGAATGCCCGCAGGCGCGTCAGGCCTTCTTCGCGGGTAGGCTGCAACGCCGTGCTCATCGATGGCCGCTAGCGCACGGGGGAGCGCATGATGGATTTGATCGGGCCGCGTGAACGCCCCGACTGCTCCTCGATCATGCGATCCTGCTCTTCGATCACGGCTTGCGCCGGGGCATCGCCCTCCAGGCCGCCCAGTATAGATTCCGGTACGCGCCGGTTCGAGGTGACCGTGCCGTCCTCATACGCAACGTTGAACATCACGAAGCTTTCTTTCGGCGTCGGTTTCTTGCGGGCCAAGATGTTTCTCCAAGGCATGTGGGAGCGCGTGCAGAGCACAGGCTCCGGCTGGTGACCAGTGAACTTTAATTTATGCTTCGCGGCCTCCCCTGCCGGGGAGCCGGCCGCGTCTTCAGTGCGCGTTGCGACTCCCCTGCCGGGGAGCCGGCCGCAACGCGTGGTTTTTCAACCTTCATGCGAGAAAGGGGTCCTTCATCAGGATCGTATCGTCCCGCTCGGGACTCGTTGACAGAAGCGTCACCGGGCAACCGATCAGCTCCTCGATGCGCCGGACATACTTCACCGCCTGGGCTGGGAGTTCGCCCCAGCTACGCGCGCCGCGCGTGGACTGGGACCAGCCTTCAAAGGTCTCATAGACGGGTTCGACGCGCGACTGCGCATTCTGCCCGGCGGGCAGGCGATCGAGCTTTTCGCCATCGAGCCGGTAGCCGACGCAAATCTTGATCTCGTCGAAACCGTCGAGCACGTCGAGTTTCGTCAGTGCGATGCCGTCGATCCCCGAAACCTTGCACACCTGCCGCACGAGCACGGCATCGAACCATCCGCAGCGGCGCTTGCGGCCGGTGACGGTGCCGAATTCGTGGCCGCGCTCGCCGATCTTCTCGCCAATGGCGTCGTCGAGTTCGGTCGGAAACGGCCCTGATCCGACGCGCGTCGTGTAGGCCTTCGCGATGCCCAGGACATAACCAACCGCGCGCGGCCCCATTCCGGAACCGGATGCGGCCTGCGCCGCGACCGTGTTCGACGACGTGACGAAAGGATAGGTGCCGTGGTCGATATCGAGCAGCGCGCCTTGCGCGCCTTCGAACAGAATCTGCTTGCGCGCCCGATGGGCCTGGTCGAGAAGCTCCCACGTCACATCGATGTAAGGCAGGACCTTCGGCGCGATCCCGGTAAGGTCGGCCATGAGCTTGTCTTTCGAGACGAGTTCCTTGCCGAGACCCGCCCGCAGCGCGTTGTGGTGAACGAGCAGCCGGTCGACCTTCGGGCCGAGAGTGTCCAGGTTCTTCAGGTCCTGCACGCGAATGGCACGACGGCCGACCTTGTCTTCATAGGCCGGGCCGATGCCGCGGCCGGTGGTGCCGATCTTGCCCGTCCCGGCTGCCTCCTCCCGGATAATGTCGAGCTCGCGGTGGAGTGGCAGGATCAGCGTGGCGTTGTCGGCGACGCGCAGGTTCTCGCGCGTGATCTTCACGCCCTGGCCGCCGAGCTTCTCGATTTCCGCCACGAGCGCCCACGGGTCGACGACGACACCGTTGCCGATCACGCCGAGCTTGTTCGGCCGGACCACGCCAGAGGGAAGCAGCGAGAGTTTATAGGTGTTGTTGCCGATGACGAGCGTGTGCCCGGCATTGTGGCCGCCTTGAAAGCGCACGACGACGTCGGCACGCTCCGACAGCCAGTCGACGATCTTGCCCTTGCCTTCGTCGCCCCACTGGGCGCCGACCACCACTACGTTGCCCATTGCGAGCCTCTGAACGTGCTTTGGCCCCGGCCTGCCGCGGACCGGGGCCAAGGCTGGATTGAACCCTTTTTCGGCCCCGCTTATAGCCCAGAATCCTCCAGCCCCAACACCCCCGATGACGCGCCCCGGCAGGGGTGTTCGTCCGAGCCGTTTGACGGGGTCGATGGTTGCCTATAGACCGCGGACCAGATCCACCACGGACACCTCCCGACATGGCATCGGCACCGCCCCGCGCCTCTCTGGCGACGGCCTATCTATTCCTGATCCTGACCATGGCCTTGTGGGCCGGCAACCACATCCTGGGCCGGTGGGCGCATGGTGTCATTCCGCCGATGACTCTCGCCTTCCTGCGCTGGTCGCTGGCGGCCGTGCTGATGTTTCCGTTCGCTTATCACGCGATCCGGAACGACTGGCCGGTCATCCGGCAGGAGTGGCCGCGGCTTCTGCTGCTCGGCTTCATGGGCTCAGGCATCTACAATACGCTGCAATACATCGCGCTGACGGATACGACGGCAACGAATGCGGCGATCCTCAACTCATGGGGGCCGATCCTGATCGTTCTTGCCGGCGCCGCGCTGTTCGGCGACCGGTTGCGCCGCAATCAGGTGGCGGGGATGACCGTGTCGCTGGTAGGCGTTGCCGTAGTGGTGTTGCACGGCGAATTTCAGCGAATCGCGACGCTGTCGTTCAACGGCGGCGATCTGGTGATGCTGTTCGCGACGGGCGTCTGGGCGCTCTACACCGCGTTGCTGCGCACGCGCCCAAAGATCTCCACCCTCAGTTTCGCTGGCGTCACTTACATCATCGCGGGCCTCGTCAACCTGCCGCTGGCCGGCTGGGAGTATGCGCACGGCGACATCATGGAAATCACGCCGCAAACGATCGCTGCGGTGCTCTATGCCGGCGTGCTCGCCAGCCTCGTCGCCTATTACTGCTACGCGCGCAGCGTCGAACTCATCGGCGCCAACAGAACGGGCGTCTTCATCCACCTCATCCCGCTGTTCACGAGTCTCATGGCCATGGCGCTGCTCGGAGAACAGCCGGCGCTCTATCACGCCGTAGGCTTCGCGCTCATCCTGACCGGTGTGTTCATTGCCCAGCGCTGACGTCAGGCCGCG
>JBLMYE010000259.1:0-3185 GCA_050258115.1 Deltaproteobacteria bacterium
CGCGCTGGAACGCGTCCCGCGGGGCCAGCCCGTCGAGAAACCGCGAGTTGATCATCGTGCCGTCGCCGTCGACGGCGGTATCGCCGATCGTGAAGGTGCTGGCGCTCGCGCCTGCCGGGAGGACGACGGGAATGACGGGAAGACCGTATTTGCGGGCGAAATCGAGATCGCGCTGATCCCCCGAGGGGCACCCGAAAATGGCGCCCGTGCCATAGTCCATGAGTACGAAATTCGCGATCCACACTGGCACCAGCCAATCCGGGTCGAGCGGGTGGCGGACCTTGAGGCCAGTGTCGAACCCGAGCTTTTCGCCCTTCTCGATCTCGATGATGGAGGTTCCCCGCCGCCGGCATTCGTCGGCGAACTCCGCCAGAGCCGGGTTAGTCTCAGCGAGTCTCCGCGCCAGCGGATGATCGGCTGCGATCGCGACGAATGACGCGCCGAACAGCGTATCGGGTCGCGTCGTGAAGACCTCGATTTCAGTCTCGCCTTCGGGCACGCCTTGCGGGTCGAGCGCCCAGCGGACCGACATTCCTTCCGAGCGTCCGATCCAGTTCGCCTGCATCAGCCGCACTTTCTCGGGCCACTTTTCCAATGTGCCGAGTGCGTCGAGCAGTTCGTCCGCGAAGGCCGAGATCTTGAAATACCAGACCTGCATTTCGCGCTGCTCAACCAGCGCGCCTGAACGCCAGCCGCGTCCGTCGATCACCTGTTCGTTTGCAAGGACGGTCTGGTCGACGGGGTCCCAGTTGACTTTTCCCGGGCCCCGATACGCGAGCCCCTTCTCCAGCAGCTTCAGAAAGATGGCCTGCTGCTGCTTGTAGTAGGCGACATCGCAAGTCGCGATTTCCCGCGACCAGTCGAGCGACAATCCCATCGACTTCAACTGCGCTTTCATCGCGTCGATATTGGCATAGGTCCAGGCGGCAGGATGGGTCTTGCGTTCCAGCGCGGCGTTCTCGGCCGGCATGCCGAAGGCGTCCCAGCCCATCGGATGCAGCACGTTGAATCCTTTGGCCCGCTTGTAGCGTGCGAATACGTCCCCCATGGCGTAGTTGCGCACATGGCCCATGTGGATGCGCCCCGACGGATAGGGAAACATCTCCAGTACGTAGCACTTCGGGCGTGTCTGATCGGAGCCGGCGGCGAAGATGCCTGCCTCGTCCCAAGCCGCCTGCCAGTGCTTCTCGCGGTCGGGAGCGTTATAGCGTTCGGGTGCCATTGGGCCTGTCGGGTCTGCTTGGAAGAAATGGTGAACGGTGGTCGCGCGGTACAGAGCCCGAAACCCTCCGGGGGGTCAAGGCGACGCCTCAGCCGACGGGCCGCTTGAACCGCCCCGCTGAAATGGCGTTCCATGGACGCTACGGCGCCACGGGCAGCGCGAAATGGCGCTGGCAGCAACATGATCTGGAGAGAATGGAACCGATGCGGAGTTTTTGCGCCATATAAGCCGCCTCGTGGCGTCAGCTGCTCCATATTCCAAGAATATGAAGCAAGATCAGACCTTTTGTACCATGTCGCCCTAGACATGGCGTCTGCAACGCCATATGCTCCTACTTATGGAATAAAACCGAGCCTTTGGTTCCATATCGAGCAGGTTGGATGCCCTACGACCCCCGCCGACCCTATAACGACTTGCCGCTCCTGCCGCCGCCCGCCGAGATCGAGACCAAGGCGGTCCTGAAGAAGTGCGTGCTGGCGCGGACGGCCATTGCCGACCTGCGCCGCGCCGGCGAACTGATCCCGGACCAATCCGTGCTCGTGAACACCATTCCGCTTTTGGAAGCCAAGGACAGCTCCGAGATCGAGAACATCGTCACGACGAACGATGCCCTCTTCCGGGAAGCCAGCCACCGCGATGAGGCAGGCGACCCCTCGGCAAAGGAGGCGCTGCGATACCGGGCCGCCCTCTATAGCGGCGTCCAGATGCTCAAGGAGCGGCCGCTGTCCGCCCGCACCGCGATCGAAGTCTGCAGCGCCATTAAAGGCGTCGACATGGACGTGCGCCGGACCCCCGGCACTGACCTGAAAAACAGCTTCACGGGTGAGGTGATCTATACCCCGCCCGAAGGTGAATCGAGGCTTCGCGACCTGCTCGCCAACTGGGAACGCTTCGCCAATGCCGAAGACGATCTCGATCCGCTGGTCCGCATGGCTATGCTGCATTATCAGTTCGAAGCCATTCACCCGTTCGTCGACGGGAACGGCCGCACCGGCCGCATCCTGAACGTGCTTTCGCTCATCCAGGCCGGGCTTCTCGACATTCCGACACTGTATTTGAGCCGCCACATCGTACGCACCAAGGGCGACTATTACCGCCTGCTTCAGGGCGTTACGGAGCGCGGCGAATGGGAGCCGTGGGTTCTGTATATTCTGCACGCCGTCGAAGTCACGGCGACGTGGACCAACGATCGGATTCGTGCCATCCGCGATCTCATGGTTCACACGTCCGAATACGTTAAAGCCGCGGCTCCAGGGCTCTATTCGCACGAACTCGTCCAGGTGATGTTCGCGCAGCCTTACGTCCGCATCGGTCACCTGATCGACAGCCGCATCGCAGAGCGTCACGCGGCTTCCCGTTATCTGAAGCAGCTCGCCGCCATCGGTGTCCTGTTCGAGGAGAAACGCGGCCGCGACAAGCTCTTCGTCCACCGCAAGTACATGGACCTGCTCGGCCGGGACGATCACGCCTTCCCACCATATCCGGCCGTCGCGTCCGGCACCCCGACGAAGAGACTGTCATGATCGACCCGGTCGCCGCGCTCCGTGACATCCGAAGCCGTATCGAATTGGCCGCCCGGGGAGCCGGCCGAGATCCGTCCGCCGTCACGTTGGTTGCCGTATCGAAAACCTACGGGGAAGAGGCGCTCTTGCCCGTCCTCGCAGCCGATCAGCGTGTCTTCGGTGAAAACCGGGTCCAGGAAGCCAAAGCGAAGTGGCCGCCTCTGAAGGCGCGCTTCGATGGCGTCGAGCTGCACCTTCTCGGTCCGCTTCAGTCGAACAAGACCAAGGAGGCCGTCGAACTCTTCGACGCGATCCACTCCGTCGATCGGATGAAAATCGCCGAAGCGCTCGCGGCGGAGATGACGAAGCAGGGCCGTCGCCTGAAACTTTTCGTGCAGGTCAACACTGGAGAGGAGCCGCAGAAGGCAGGAATTTCACCGCGCGAAACCGCAGCCTTCGTC
>JBLMYE010000260.1:0-8404 GCA_050258115.1 Deltaproteobacteria bacterium
TTCTCTCCGAACGTCGTGATGTGGGCAGAGGCGATGTCCAGGGAGAGGTCGGAGATGGTGCTCGTCAAATCATAAAGAAGACCAGTGCGGTCCCGTCCCGCGACTTCGATGACGGTGAAGCGATCGGACAACTGGTTATTGATGATGACATCGGGCGCGACAGTGAACGCCTCGAGGCGGTTTGCTGCGGGCGTACGCTTCTCCAACAATGATTTAAGGCGCACTTCTCCGCGCAACAGGCGATCAATCGTCGTTTCGATCCTCTTTGCCCGGCGCAGTTCGTCTTCATCCTCGGTGAAGGCCCGCGCCAGCAGAAATGTATCAAGCGCGAAGCCGTCGCGGGTGGTCGTGATATGGGCGCCGACGATGTTCGCCCCGTTGGCTGCGCAAGCTCCGGCAAAGAGAGCCAGGAGCCGTGGGTGGTTCGGCGCGAATACCGTCAATTCGGTGATGGCCGTGAACTGGTCCGTTACGGCATCGGTGATGAGCTTACGGCCTTCCTGTTCGGCCCGGCGGACAAGACGCGCATGCGTGGCCTGCTTAGACGTCTCTGTCCGCAACCAGTAGTCGGGATAGTGCCGGTCGATGAAGCGCTCGATATCGGCCCGCGCCCAATCGCCCAATGCCGCCGCGAGCTGCTCCTTTGCATCTTCGATGCGGTGGCGGTGTTCGATCTGCGTATGGCCGCCCGCCACCAACGGTTCGGTCTCGTGGTAGAGCGTGCGGATCAGCTGTCCTTTCCAGCCATTCCACACACCCGGACCGACGGCGCGAATATCGGCGACGGTGAGGAGAGTCAGCAGCTTCAGCCGCTCCGGGCTCTGTACGACCTTGGCGAAATCCTTCGCCGTTTTCGGATCGGAGAGGTCGCGGCTCTGGGCAATGTTACTCATCGTCAGATGCTGCTCGATGAGCCAGACCACGGTTTCGACTTCAGCCGACGAAAGACCAAGCCTCGGACAAAGCCGGCGAGCGATCTCTCCACCCAGGATCGAATGGTCTTCAGGCCGGCCCTTGCCGATGTCATGCAGAAATGCCGCGACGTAGAGCGCGCGGCGGTTCTGGATCGACTTGATGATCTGGCTCGACAGCGGCAACTCGTCCACGCTTCCGCCGTGCTCGATCCCGGAGAGCTCACCGACGGTACGCAGCAAGTGCTCGTCGACCGTGTAATGATGGTACATGTTGAACTGCATCATCGCCACGACATGCCCGAACTCGGGGATGAAGCGACCCAGCACCCCTGCCTCGTTCATGCGGCGCAATGTAGCCTCGGGATTCGTCTTGGCGGCGAGCAGGCCGAGAAAGATGCGGTTGGCCTCCGGATCATTACGCAGCCGATCGTCGATAAGGCGCAAGGATTGGCGCAACAGACGAATGGCATCGGGATGGAGATGCGCGTTGGTCAGTTCGGCCTGCGCGAAAAAGCGAATCAGGTTGACGGGGTCGCGCTTGAAGACGTCGGAGCCTGCGACGTTGAGGCGATCGTTCTCGATACGGAAGTCGGTAAGCTGGCGAACCTGCCGGCGCATCTTCCATCCGGCAATAATGCCGGGCAGGCCGGGTGCGGTCTTGGCCTGCTGCATCTCGAGCGCAGCACACAGAATCGCCGTCAGGTCACCGATGTTCTTCGTCACCAGGAAGTAATGCTTCATGAAGCGCTCGACGGCTCGCTGACCGGACTTGCTGCGATAGCCGAGCCGTTCGGCCATCAGCGGCTGCAGTTCGAAGGTCAGGCGCTCCTCGGCGCGGCCGGTCAGGAAGTGAAGGTGGCAACGCACGGACCACAGAAAATCTTCCGAGCGGCGGAACGTCGAGTATTCTTCCGGTGTGAAGATTTTTTCTTCGATCGTCTCGGGGCCGACTTCCTTGCCGTAGAGGTACTTCGACAGCCAGTGGAGCGTGTGCAGGTCGCGCAGGCCGCCCTTGCCGTCCTTCACGTTGGGCTCGACCTTGTAGCGGCTTTCGCCCGCCCGGCGGTATCGCTCGTCGCGCTCAGCCATCTTGCTGTCGATGAACAGGCGGGCGGTGCCGGCGAAAACCTCGCGCCGCAGACGGTCCGTCAGTTCGGCAAAGAGCTGGGCGTCTCCGTGTATGAGCCATATGTCGAGCAACGCTGTGCGGATGGTCATGTCCTGCTGGGCCATCTTCAAGCACTGGTCGACCGTTCGCGTGGCGTGGCCGACTTTGAAGCCGAGGTCCCATAAGAGATAGAGCATGTATTCGGCGACGCTCTCTCCCCAGGGCGTCTGCTTGTAGGGCAGTAGAAACAGAATATCGATGTCGGAGCCCGGCGCCAGAAGGCCGCGTCCGTAGCCGCCGGTCGCGAGGATGGCCATGCGCTCCGCGTCCGAGGGGTTGGTGGCCCGGTAGACGTGTGCCGCCGTGTAGTCGAACAAGAGAGCAATCAGTTCGTCCTGGAAGCGCGCCAACCCGTGCGCGCACTTTCGGCCCTTTCCGTCTGCCTCCAGCTGGTCGCGCGCCTGCCGGCGGGCATCCTTCACAAGCGCCTTACAGCGCTCCAGAACGGCGTTACGGGCGTCGGCCGGCGTTCCGTGGGCGTTGAAAATCGCTGTCAACTCGACCCGCAAGGCCTTGGGGTCGAAATACGGCGCGGCAAGGAAATGCGATGTATCCATAAGCCAGTGTCGATAAGCCCTCAAAGGCGCCGCACTCAAGAGATGAAAATCTCACGGAGGCGCAACCTAACTGCTTTGCGTGGCGGGCGGGAGGCGGCGAGGCCCATCGTCGTTTCATAAATCAGGAGATTCCTTTCATCATGTTTGACGCCGCCTCGTCTCGACCACTGGTGGTTCCGTGCGGTCCAGCCTGACCGGTACGTCGCTCCGGCCGGTCGGTCAGGGCGATCTGGACCAGATTCGCCGCTGGCTTCGCCAGCCGGAGGTCGAAGCGTGGTGGGGACCTGCCTCGGCCACGTTGGCGGAGGTGCAGATTGCGGTGCAATCTCCGTCCGCGCTGTGCCGGATCATCGAGGTGGACGGGGTGGCGGTAGGCTACTGCCACGCGATTGATGCCCAAATCTGGGGCGATCATCTCCCCGACGAACTCCAGCCCGGCACCTGGGAACTCGACGTCTTCATCGCCTCGGCCGCTCACCGTGGACAAGGTTTCGGGCTCAAGGCGTTGGAATTACTCAAGTCTGAGGTGTTTTCGACAACCCTGGCTCCTGCCGTGTGCCTGTTTGCCTCGATCCGCAACGAAGCCGCGGTCCGAGCCTATGAGAAGGCTGGATTCCGCTGGCAAAGCGTCTGGACGGGGCCTGGCACAGGCCCAAGCTGGTTCATGGTCGCCGTGCGGCCGTATTGAAGATGGGACCTCGGGGCACTAAAAAGGGTGCCGATGCGGTATAACGCCTTGATTTAAAATAATAAATTACTAATTAGCCCAGGAGATCGCGAAGGAAGGGGATGAGCGGAAGGTCGGCCGGTGGCATCGGGTAGTCGATGAGCCTCGAGGCCCGCACCCATTTTACGCGCTGACCTTCGCGCGGAACGATGTCGCCATCCCAATTGCGGCAGAGGTACAACGGCATCATCAGGTGAAAAGACTCATAGGAGTGGCTCGCGAAGGTAAATGGCGCGAGGCAGGTGAGGCACACTTCGATGTCGAGTTCTTCCTTGAGTTCGCGCACCAGCGCTTCCTCGGGGGTTTCACCAGGGGCAAGCTTGCCGCCGGGAAACTCCCATAAGCCTGCAAGCGACTTTCCCTGGGGACGCTCGGAAATCAGGACACGGTTGTCCGCATCGACCAGCGCGGCGGCCGCGACGATGAGAATTGGCCGGACCGGCGGGGCATCCTCCATCAGCGGCGCACCAGCTTCCACGCCGTTTCGCTGAGCGCGGTCAGCCCCCGCTTTCTGAGATTTGCGCTCGACGCGAGACCATCCCGCTTTTCGAGCAGGCTTACACGGAAGTTCGATCCGAAAAGCTCATCGACCCTATCCGGTGGAATTGGAAATGGCGGTCCGTCCATCTCCGAGGGATCGTAATCGAGCGAGACGAGCAGCACGGGCACATCCGCCGGCGTCAGCTCTGCAAGTTTGTCGGCATAGGCCTGCTGCATCACGCGCGGCATGGCAACGAGGGCGGCGCGGTCAAATACGCCTCCGATGCGGCGAGTCACGGCCGGATCGAGCGCAAGATGGTCTCCGCACCACAGTTCAAAGGGGCCGGCGCGCTTGACCGTGAACGCGCTTTCGATCACTGCAGCCGGGGTTCGGGTCCGCTCGGCAAAAAACTGGTCGACGGCCACTCCGGCCAACTCGGTCCCAATGATCGAATGGCCCTGGTCGGCCAGCCAGACCATATCGTTGCTCTTGCCGCAGAGCGGGACCAGAACCTGAGCCCCCTTGGGAACGCCCAGGGCAGACCAATGGCGCAGCAGAAAATCGTGCGCGACCGCCTGATGAAAACCGGTGTCGGCTTTTTCCCAACGATCGAGCCAGAAGGCGTGGTCCATGGCGTGTCGTCTAACTGCGGTAATCGGCATTGATCGAGACGTAGTCGTGCGTCAGATCGCAGGTCCATACGGTAGAACTTTTGTCGCCGACCCCGGCATTGATTCGGATCGTGATCTCTCTGTTCTTCATGTACCTGGCGACGGCGGCTTCCTCGTATTCTTCGGCGCGCTCTCCATTGCGGGCCACGCAGTGATCGCCGAACCAGATTGCGAGTTGATCGCGGTCGGCTGCTTCTCCCGACTTGCCGACCGCCATGACGACGCGACCCCAGTTTGGGTCCTCGCCGGCGATCGCGGTTTTAAGGATGGGCGAATTTGCACACGACAGAGCGATCTTGCGGGCGGCGGCCTCTGATTCCGCGCCTTCCACTGTAAACGTCACGAACTTGGAGATGCCCTCTCCGTCTTTCGCCACCTGGATGGCGAGATCGCGCATCAGATCATGAAGGGCATCGCTGAAGTCCTTGAGCCTTTTTGATTTGGCCTTGGTGACCGGCTTCTGACCGCGGGTCTCGGCTGCGCCTGTCGCGAAGATGAGACACGTATCCGAAGTCGAGGTGTCGCCGTCGATGGTCATGGAGTTGAAGGTCGTCTTGACGTGCTCGTCGAGCAGGTCTTGAAGGGCTCCGGCCGAGATTGCGGCATCGGTGAAGATGAAGCAGAGCATGGTCGCCATATCGGGGGCGATCATCCCGGCTCCCTTGCAGAAACCGTTGATGGTGACTTCCGTGTCCGCGATCCGCGCGGTGCGCGTCGCGAGTTTCGGGTATGTATCGGTCGTCATGATCGCCCGGGCGGCGGCCTCAAAGGCGTCGGGAACAGCTTTGGCCGCCAAATCGCCCAGCAGATCCGTGAATTTTGCAGCGTCGAGCGGTTCGCCGATCACGCCGGTCGAGGCAATATAGATTTCCTTGTCCTTGCACCCGACGGCGGCGGCCGCGGCCTCCGCGGTGGCCTCGACCGCGGCACGGCCCTTCATTCCGGTGAAAGCATTGGCGTTGCCGGAATTGACGACCAAAACGCGCGCTGTGCCGTGCTTCAAGCTTCTGCGACACCACAGGACGGGCGCGGAACATGTTTTTGACTGGGTGAGCACGCCGGCAGCCGCCGTCCCTTCATCCATCACGGCGACCAGCAGATCGGTGCGGTTCTTGTAGCGGATCCCGGCTTCTGCGGTTGCAAAGCGTACGCCTTGAATAGGCGGCAGCGCCGGCAGCTTGGCCGGGGCAAATGGCGAGACTTTCGACGCTTTGGCCATGTGGGGTCACCGAAATACGAGACAGCAGCGAGACAGCCCTCTTCATACTTCAAAGAGCGCCAGGCTAGAAAGCAATGAGGCCGCCTGGATGCAAGCGGCCTTATCGCAAGCGGGGATGGTAAAAGCCGAAAACCGCTATTTCGGCGCGTCGACAGCCGCCTTACCGGCCGCTGCCGCGGCAGCGTCATCAATCTGCTTCTTCATGGCGGCCTGGGCTTCCGCCTGCTTCTTGGCGTCTTCGTCCGCCATCTTCTTGATCTCAGGGTCGACGTAATCGATCTTGGCCTTGCCGCGCAGATCCGTCGCAATGCTTTGCGCCTTGGACTGGACCATCGAGCCGATCAGGCGATCCTTGACCTCATCAAACGACGGCGGGGGCTTTTGACGGCGATCCTCGACCTTAATGACATGCCATCCGAACTGGCTCTGGATCGGTTTGGAGACCTGTCCGACCTCTAATGCAAATGCGGCTTCCTCAAACTGTGGCACCATCTGACCTCTGCCGAAGTACCCCAGCATGCCGCCCTGCGTCTTGGAGCCCGCATCACCTGAGTTTTCCTTGGCGAGCTGCGCGAAGTCTTCACCAGCCTCGATGCGCACGATCAGCTTCTTGGCTTCGTCCTCGCTCCCGACAAGGATGTGCCTGGCCTGAACTTCGTCTTCGGGTTTCAACTGCTTGACCTTGTCATCATAAATAGCGCGAGCGGCCTCGACCCCGATCGATGATTTGACGGTCTTTTCGAAGTAAGCGTCCCGGAGAGCCCGCTGGCGCCAGAAGGCCATGCGCTTTTCGAAGTCCGGGCCGGTGCCCAACTTTTCAGCCTCGGCAGCCTCGGCGAAGAGCTGGTTTTCGATCATGAATTCCACGAGGACACGGCGGCGCGTGCTCTCCGGCAGATTTCCGAGTTCGTTGCCGATCTCCGCTTCCGCGAGCGCCAGATCCGCCTCCGAAATCGCATGACCATTCACGGTCGCGACAACTTTATCGTCCGCGCGAGCAGACGCCGCAGCGGTAGCGACGACGCAGACGGTCACGGCAACCGCATGAATTAGTTGAGAAACCTTCACCTAGACCGTCCTTCCCAGCCATTTACTCAGAGGTCGACCACGCGACAGCACGGCGCGGCGAGTGCCGCACCTGTCGATTAGTGGCGCCTGGATAGCCCGGGGGTAAGCGAGTGCCAAGTTAAGTTTTGGAGATCAGCGCGCGATTCCTGGGCGAGGGGAGATCGCACATGGGGTTCCTTGGCGCGTTGACAATCAATGGGGGCGCTCCTTATGTCTCGCCGGTGAACCGGAGAGACGTGCCTGCGCCGCTCTCCCGCCCGAGCTGTTTCCGCACGACGTATCAGATTGTGATCGTCGGCTCTTTGCCCGGTGCGGGTGAAGTGTGCCGCGCGCGCCCATGCTTTGCCGGAGAGCGCATCGCTCACACTTCTTGAGGACATAGACTTCATGCTGTCCATCAGCTCATTTGCCGCGAAGATCTTCGGCACGTCCAACGATCGCAAGGTCAAGGGGTACCGAAGCCGCGTGCAGGAGATCAACGCGCTCGAGCCGGAACTCGTCAAACTCAGTGACGAGGAACTTCGCGCGCGAACCGACATGTTCCGCGAGCAGTATAAGAACGGCGCGTCTCTCGACGACCTTCTGGTTCCCGCTTTCGCCACAGTTCGCGAGGCCGCAAAGCGCGCACTCGGCCAGCGTCATTTCGACGTTCAGCTGATCGGCGGCATGGTGCTTCACGACGGAAACATTTCCGAGATGAAGACCGGTGAAGGCAAGACGCTCGTAGCGACGGCTCCAGTCTATCTCAATGCCATTGCCGGAGACGGCGTGCACGTGGTGACGGTGAACGATTATCTCGCCCGCCGCGACGCCGAATGGATGGGGCAAGTCTACCGCTTTCTGGGTCTTGAGGTCGGCGTAATCGTGCACGGTCTCGACGACGCACAGCGGAAGGCCGCTTACGACGCCGACGTGACTTATGCGACGAACAACGAACTCGGTTTCGACTATCTCCGCGACAACATGAAGATGCGCAAGGACGACATGGTCCAGCGCGGCCATGTATTCGCGATCGTGGACGAAGTGGACAGCATTCTGATTGACGAGGCCCGCACGCCGCTCATCATTTCCGGCCCGCTCGACGACAAGGCCGATCTCTATAATGCGGTCGATGCCCTTATCCCGAAGCTTGCGGCCGAAGACTTCGAACTGGACGAAAAGCAGCGTCAGGTCTCGCTGACCGAGAGCGGCAATGAACACATCGAGCAGATGCTGTCAGAGGCCGGACTGTTGCGCGAAGGCTCGCTGTATGACGTCGAGAACGTCACGATCGTTCACCATGTGAACCAGGCCCTCAAGGCACACAAGCTGTTCCAGCGCGACAAGGACTACATCGTCAAGGCCGGCGAGGTGATCATCATCGACGAGTTTACCGGCCGCATGATGCCCGGCCGCCGCTACTCGGAAGGGCTGCACCAGGCACTGGAAGCGAAGGAGCGGGTCGAAATCCAGCCGGAGAACCAGACGCTGGCGTCGATCACTTTCCAGAACTACTTCCGCATGTACGCCAAGCTTGCCGGCATGACCGGCACGGCGGACACGGAAGCCTACGAGTTCCAGGAGATCTACCGCCTCGAGACGGTGGTGATCCCGACCCAC
>JBLMYE010000261.1:0-3610 GCA_050258115.1 Deltaproteobacteria bacterium
GGGCTTCGCGGCGGGTCGGAGGCTCTAGGACCGGAATAAATCGTCACGGGTAGAGTTGCCGGGCTCACTGGAACGCGAAACCGCGCCGTCTCCCGGCTGACCAGAACATCGATCATCTCCCGCGCTTCGCCTGGGGACATTTCCGCCCCCCCAGTTGATGCCGACTCTGACGCCGCAGGCTCCGTATCGGAGACTGGGGGGGCATTAGACACGCTGGCCGGCCGCGGCCGGACCGGCAATGGCACGACGACCGGAGAGGCATCCTCCGCCACGGCGGATGGGGGCACGTGAGGGTGTTCAGATGCCGGCGAAGCCGTATTACTGTTTGCCGCCCTCACGCCAATCGGCGCATCCCGTTCCGGGCGGACTGAAAGCTCGTCCCGCGCGGCCTTGGCATAAGGGCCGTGCTCCGCGGTGAAACGGGCCTCGATTCCCCCGGTCGCGAAGCCCCGCACCGGGCCCCTCCCCTCAATCTTTTTGCGCTGCCCGGCCAGAGTCCCATCGTTCGCTTGAAGGGCCGCCATCATACTATGATGGGCATCTGCCGCGCGCTGTTCTTCGACCCGCTTCGCCGCGCCCATCACCGCACCGAGGATGATCTCCTGCCAGGCACCGTCCCGGAACCGGTAGATCCGGAAAGCCCGGCAGGCGGCGAACTTGCTACCTTGCCGCGCGAGCTTCTTCTGCACCGCGGCTGTTGTGAGAAGCGGGCTATGAACCCGAGCGAATATCCGCTCCTTCTCAAAGCTCGTGAAGAGGTTTGCGAGAAGGTGCGCCTCGTGGTGCAAGTCGGCCGCGGCGCTATCTTCGTGTGCGATCCGCTTTGCGACGGACGGCGTCACATCCAGCGGCACGGCCACGTAATAGACGCCACCCTGGTCGAACACGACGTGCCGGAACACTTCGAACGTCTGGCGGACGTCGGCGTCGCGGTGAATGTCGTTGAAGCGCGACAGGATCGTGCTGACAGGGCTGCGCTCGGCCGCCTGCATGCGCGGCAACAGTCCGCCGAGCCGGTCTGCCGGACGGCCCATCGAGACGAGCAGCAGGCAGAGATCGACGAAAACCGCGACGGCGAGCGGCACCCAATCGCGCTTGGAGAGCCCCACCGCGCCGTCGTCGATCGTGACCGGCCGCGCCGAAGTCTCAACCGACTGCACGGCCTTCTGCTGCAATTCGCGCAGCTCGTCCGCAGAAGGCGGCATCTTGAACGACAGCGCCCCGTAGATCGTAGCGGTGAGCCGGCGGAACGCCTCGATCGTCGCCTCCGATCCCTCGACGGCCGCGATCTTCGGTTTCTCCAGTTCCGGCAACTGGTCTATGGCCTTCACGGCTCCGCGCAGCGCCCCCTGCAACTGCGCATCCGGACAGATGAAGCCGCCCTTCTTGGGATCGCCGAATGTCGACTGATCGGCGCGATCAGCCAGTTCGGTTCGAATCTGCCGCAACTGCGGATCGGTTCGGAACGCGTTGAAGCTGGTCACGGTCATGTCCAGCTTTCGCGAAAGAGCCTTCATGAATTCGTTGCGTGTGCCGGTTTTGGGATCGAAGGTGGAAGCATCGGCGTTCACAATTTTCATCAGGTCGCCGTCGAGAGCGGCGAGTTCGCTTTTCACGCTCGTCGCGCGGTCCTTCACAAAATCGGAAGCGAACGAGAACCGCGCAGCATCATCCTCGCGAAGCTTGCGGCGCGGACCGTCCCCCGGACGGCTGTTGGGGCAGGATGTTCCCTTGGTCCTCTCGATCTCCGCCTTCTCGGTCGAAATCTGGGACAGCTTGACCAGCGTGCCCTGGACCTGGTCGAGCCGTGTGGCGGCCGCGTTGAGCGAACCCTGGACCTGCCCGACGGCTGCTTCCGCCGAGCGCGACGCTTCCGAACGGCTTTCGAGAACCTTCCAGTAGAACCCGAATCCGAAGCCGACCGAAATCAGGCTGAGAAACACGTACCCGGCCGCATAGAGCACTTTTCGGGAAAAAGGAATTGGCGCGAACATCTGGTCGAGCAGCCAGATGATCATGGTCATCAGCATGGCAACGGAAAAGCCGATGATGCCTTTGTGGATGAGGGGTAACTCCCCCATGTTGGCTTCGATGAGTTCCAGCATGCCCACGTAGGTCGCCACCCACGACAGGGCCCCGAGGCCACCGATCAGCACGATCGTCTTGAAGTCGCGCTTTTCCTTTCCGTCGGAGGCTTCGGCGCGGCTCTCTCGCTTGCCGCTGAAGGCTGTTGCCGCACCCACTCTCACCGTCCCCGCACTCGACTGAAGCGCCATGTTCGCCCCGAACCTGACCGTCACGCTGACAAACTCCAGGTGAGTCCCTAGCGGTCTTTAGTGTCGCCACCGGGACTGCACTATGGCGCCTCTACGGCGTGCGGCGGACGGGACGATGGCCGCCTTGCTGACCCGTTCGGGAACGTCAGGCTGGCCGGGACCGCCGCCCCATGCTTTACAGTTGCCGAGGCGCGTGCAGAGGAGCCCACGATGTCCAAGAAAGCCGATAAACAGGCAAAGCCGCCGAAGAAATCAAAGCCGGCCGGCGTGACCGAAGACGTGATCGCAAACTTCGATATCGAGGATCCTCATATTCCAGAGGCTATCGCGGAAGCGGCCATGACGTCCGGCGGCTATCCCTACGATACCAAGATGAAGCGCAAAGAGTATGAGGAAGCGCTGACACCCCTTCAGCTCGAACTCCTGAAGTTCCAGGCCTACGTCGAGAAGGCAGGCGAGCGCGTCGTCGTGCTCTTCGAAGGACGCGACACATCCGGTAAGGGAGGGGCGATCTCCACGATCCTCGAAAGAATCAACCCCCGCCACGCACGTTCCGTCGCGCTGACGAAGCCCACCGAAGCCGAGCGCGGCCAGTGGTACTTCCAGCGCTATATCCAGCACCTGCCGACGGCGGGCGACATGCTGCTGTTCGACCGCTCCTGGTACAATCGCGCGGGCGTCGAACGGGTGATGGGCTTCTGCACGCCCAACCAGCATGCCGACTTCCTCCGCGACGCACCGGAATTCGAAGGCCTGCTCGTGCGCGACGGCATCAAGCTGCTGAAGCTCTACCTCACGGTCGGCCGCGAAATGCAGCTCACCCGGTTTCACGAACGCAAGCACAATCCCCTCAAGCGGTGGAAGCTGACGGACATTGATCTCGCCGCCATCGGCAAGTGGGACGACTACAGTGCGGCCGAAGAAGAGATGTTTCGCTTCACCGATACGCCCAACTCCCCGTGGACGATCGTACGCGCCAACGACCAGCGCCGCATGCGCCTCGAAGTCATCCGCAAGATACTGTCTATCCTTCCCTATGAGGGCCGGGACGAGAGCGTTGCGACGCCGCCGGACCCCAACATCATCGGTTCCGGCTTCGACTTCCTGCGACCCAAGCCCGCCTCGGACTGAAAACGGGCCGAGCCCGACCGGCCGGTTAGCCCATATCGACTGCGGATAAGCGGGCCCGGCCTGCCATGAAGGCTTTTCACCAACGACAGAACTCGGCTAATGGCTCACCAGAACATTGTGGCAGTGACCACCTGAGCAGCCAGGCCCAAATCCGGACGGCGATGCAATGATGACCAACACGGGACTGATCACCTCGTTTTTGC
>JBLMYE010000262.1:0-5417 GCA_050258115.1 Deltaproteobacteria bacterium
GCTGCTCGGCGGCATCCTTTGGAGCCGCGGGCTCGCCGCTGGCAGCCGGCGCCGGACCGGGTGATGCGACTTCCCCGGCGGCCGCGGGTTTTACTTCTCCGGTCGAGGTCGCGGGAACCGATGCGGCGGGCTGCTGCCCGGCCGGCACGTCAGTCGACGGCTCCGCCCGCACCGGCACTGAAGCCATCGACACCGTAAAGCCAGCCGCAAGGGCCAGAGAAAACAAGCGATGCATCGGACCAGGCTCCTGTTACGCGGAATACTATCCGGGCCGTGTCGAAAATGGGGACCTCGCGAAGACCTTTCTTCGCGAGGTTTAATTCAGTTCGTTATCGTAATGCGCGTGCGGTTCATGCCGTACTGGCTGACGAGTGCAAAGAGTTCACGAGCGTGAGCCGGATGCAGCCGGATGCAACCGCGCGAAGCGGGACGCCCGAGCTGGCTGACATGCACCGTGCCGTGAATGGCATAGCCGCCCGTGAAAAAGATGGAGTTCGGCATCGGCGCGTTGTCGTACTTGCGCGAATACCAGGAGCGCTCAAGCCGAAAAGGGCGCCATGTCCCCGTCGGCGTATAGTAGCCGCGCTTGGCGGTCGAGACCGGCCATTGATACTGGTTCCAGCCATCGACAGCGACGGTCATGGTCTGGGAACTTTTGTCGATCCTGATGCGCACATCGGCGAACGCAGGCAGTGAAGAAATCAATGCGAACAAGCCCACGAGGCCTGCCGCGACGAGACGACGATGACGCACGAAGAACTCCTCCCCGGATAAACTCAGAACCAAACTCCGCCCAGGGCGCGGTCGATGACCGACTATGACGAGGGCGCGGTTAGCATAACCTTACCGGCCGCGGCCGGAAGCGGCGGTTCCGGCACATCTGTTATTTTTCTTTGAGCGGAGATGGGTCAGGACCGCATGGCAGCATAAGCGTCCAAGGCGCGCTGACGAGCTTCCGCATGCTCGACGAGGGGAAGCGGATAGGTTTTTCCCAGCGTCACGCCGGCCCGGGCCAGAATTGCCGCCGAAGCGATCCAGGGTGAGTGGATGACCTCATTGGGCAGGCCCGCGATCTCAGGCACCCAGCGCCGGACATAAGCGGCTTCGGCATCGAACTTTTCGCCTTGCGTGATCGGATTGAAGATCCGGAAATAGGGAGCGGCGTCGGCCCCCGATCCGGCGACCCACTGCCAGCTGGCCGCATTGGACGCGAGGTCGGCGTCCACCAGCGTGTCCCAGAACCATTCTTCTCCGCTCTGCCACGGGATGAGCAGATGCTTCACCAGGAACGAAGCCACGATCATGCGGACGCGATTGTGCATCCAGCCCGTATGCCAGAGCTGTCGCATTCCCGCGTCGACGATTGGGTAGCCGGTCAGCCCGCGTTGCCAGGCCCTGAGGTGTGCGGCGCTGGTCTTCCAAGGGAAAGCGCCGAATTCCGGCTTGAAGGGCTTATCGGGAATGTCTGGCCAGTGCATCAGGAGGTGGTAGGAGAACTCCCGCCAGACCAATTCCTTCAGAAACGTCTCAACGGCCGCATCGCCTGCTTTTCCGCTCTCGCGCACTGCGATGGCGCGATGCCAGCACAGACGCGGCGACAGCTCTCCGAAATGCAGGTGCGGAGACAGGCGCGACGTTCCATGGACCGAGGGAAGGTTGCGAGTTTCAGCGTAGTCTGCGAGCGCCTCATCGAGAAAGGTCTCGAGTCGTGCGCGGCCACCTGCCTCGCCCGGGCGCCACGCCTCCCGTAGCCCCCCGGCCCAATCGGGCTTCGTGGGCAGGAGCTGCCAGCCGGCAAGCGGCTCGCTCGCCACTTTCCGCGTGATGGTCGAAAGAAACTTCGGAGCCGCCAGCGGGGCGGACGGCGGACCAAGCGCGGTCAGTGCGCGCCAGAAGGGCGTATAGACCTTGAAAGGCTCGCCGGCCTTGGTGCGGACCTCCTCCGGCTCTCGCAGGAGCGCGCCGGCGAAACGCTTGATTTCGACCTCGCCGGCAGCAAAGCGCGCCTTCACGCGATCTTCTTGCGCGCGCGCCCAGGGTTCATAGGCGCGGGAGAAGTAGATGGCCCGCGCATCGACCTCAGCCGCGAGTGTTGCCAGAACCTTCTCAGCGGGGCCGCGACGCAAAACGAGCGGTATTCCAATGTCGCCAAGCGCAGCCGAGAGCGAAGATAGCGAGTGGTGCAGCCACCATCGCGACGCACTGCCCCGTGCCCACCGGCCTGCAGCCTCCGGATCGTGGACGTAGACCGGCACGATGGGTGCCGCACCTGCGGCCGCCGCGGACAATGCGCTGTTGTCGGCAAGGCGCAAGTCGTTCCGGAACCAGACGATGATCGATTTGACGGGCATGGGTTCAGGGAGACCAGAAAGCGGCTTTGGGGGAGGAGCGCCGCCTGCCTGGGTTCAACGCAGGCTGGCCCGACGCGGATCAAACACGGAAAGCGTTCCCTCGCGTCAGTTGAAGAGCAGCTCGAAAATGTTCTTCGGCTTCTTTTTCTTCTGAACCGTACGCGTGGGTCTGGGCTGCGGTGGGCCGCCGGTTGCCAGCGGTCCCGACACGGGATCGTTCCACGGCGCCCATGCGGTTCCCGTCCCTGGCCCTGTGGACAGGCGCCGCGTTCCAGCCGCCGCGCCCGCCGCCGCCCCTGCGAGCGCACCGACATTTGCCGGACCTTCGAGTGGGAACTCCTCGGTCACACCGTCGATCGACGCGATGGTGATGCGGCGATCTTCGAAGGTCCATGTGGTGGTCTTGCTGTCGTCCTTGCCGGCGAGCTTGTCGGGCACCACCGTCACGACGCGCTGGCCGGCGATGTCGACCAGTGCCGCGAGTTGAAGGTCGGAGGCACCACGCGAGGTCTGTAGCTGGCCGGCCGCGAACCGCAGGATACCGAAATTCTCATGTGGCGGTGCCTGAACATCCCAGCTAACCAGCCGGGGTAGTCCCTCACTCATCATTTCGACAGGAACGACGATGCGTGGCAGCGCATCACTCACGGCTTCGAATTGCATACCACGACGGATGATCCGCCAGCCGTCGACGCCTCCCGCTCCGGTGATTTCGATGCGTTCATCGCCTGCAGCCGGATCGAGCCGCTGCAGGAGTTCGACGGCGTCGCGAAAACCCGGACGCCACGCAAGTGCCAGTTTCGCGTCCGCCACCGCCTGATCGGTCATGCCCTGAGCTTCTTCGATTTCCGCCTTGGCCCACAGCACATCGCCGCTCTTCGGATCGAGTTTCAGAGCCGTTTCGATGTCCTTCTGCCCGACGCCGATCTGACCCGACTGCTTGTAGACGAAGGCGCGATAGGCGAAGGCGCGGGCAGACCGAGGATCGAGCTCGATTGCGCGGTTCAGATCGGCGAAGGCTTCCTCGAAGGCATTGGCCCGCGCGTGCGCAAGACCGCGGGTCTGATAGGAGGTCACGCGCTTGGGGTCGAGCGTGACGGCCTGATCGAGGTCCTTCAGGGCTGCGGGAATATCGCGCAGAGCCATATAGGCTTCGCCGCGCAGGGCGAAGATGTCCGGATTGCTGGCGTCGAAGGCGGCGGCCCGTGAAACATCCTCGATTGCTTCTTGATAGTTCCCGATCATCATTCGGGCCGCCGCGCGGTCGAGGTAGCCCTGGACGTAGCGTTCGTCGACATTGAGAGCGCGGGTGAAGTCGCGTCCTGCCGCGTGCGGGCGCAGAAGGCTCAGGTACACCTGCCCGCGACCAGTCAGCGGAGCCGGGGTCTGGGGGCTCAACTGAATGGCGCGTGTGTAATCGGCAATCGCGTCGCCGGTCTGGCCGAGCTTGGCGTAGAGCCCCGCACGGTTGTTGAAGGCAGACGTATAGCCAGGCGCCAGAAGAATGGCGCGGTCCAGGTCTTTCGTGGCCTCCTTCATGAGCCCGAGGGAAACGAGCAGATTGCCGCGATTGTTGTAGACGGCGGCATACTCGGGAAAGAGCACCGCTGCGGCGTTGAAGTCTTCGATGGCGAGCTTCACCTGCCCTGCGCGCGCGTAGGCGACACCGCGATCATTGAGCAGCGTTGCGCGGCGATCGTTGGAGAGCGTGGTGTCCGACAGCGCCGCCGAATAAGCATTGATCGCTTCCGGCGTCTGGCCGCGCGCAAGGTGGGCGGCCGCGGTGTCTGCAAGACCAGCCGCATCCGGCCGGGCGGCATCCTGTGCTCCCGCCTCACTCCAGCCGACGAGCGATAAGCTCAATACGAGAGCCGCTCGAAGTACCGCCGGCGCGGCGGGCGCCAATTTCGACCGATGCTTCGCCACTGGGCGCCTTCTCAAGTTGCCGATGGGTCTCATCGCACGCGCCAACCCGGTTTGGGCGACTCCGCCATGCGGGTCAATACCCAGGCCATCCCTAGCTGCCGAATATGGCCTTCCAGTGCTGCGCTGGCCGCGGCGGGGCGCTCCCGGAACAAGGTTTTCCCCTCCATTCAGTTGCGGCCGCCGGACCCCAACCAACCATCCACTGCGGCCAGCACCGCCGGTAGCGCATCGGGCAAATCTTCGGCGATAAGCCCGGGCCCAAAATGGCGCGCGGCCTCTCCGTGCAACCAGACAGCGGCACAGGCGGCTTCGAACGGCGGCATTGTCTGGGCCAGGAGCCCCGTGACGATTCCGGCGAGCACGTCTCCGGAGCCGGCCGTCGCCAGCGACGGCGGCGCGTTGGAATTGATGGCGGCCCGTCCATCGGGAGCCGCGATCACCGTGTCGGCTCCCTTCAGAATGACGACCGCGCCCGACCTCATCGCCGCCACGCGGGCGCGATCGAGTTTTGTGCCTGACGGTTCGGGCCAGAGACGCGCGAATTCGCCTTCGTGCGGGGTGACGACGACGGGCCGCCGGGGTTGTTCGGCGATGAGATCGCCGAGCGACGCGGGGCGACTCGGGTCGTCCGTCAGGGACGCAGTGAACCCGAAACGGAACTTTTCCGCGCCGGCGCCGGGCTGGCGGCCGGCAAACGAGGTCAAGGCATCGGCGTCGAGCACGACGGATGCGCCCGAGCGCAATGCGGCGGCGGCCATGTCGGCCGTTTCGCGGGCGACGCCGGCTCCTGGTCCGATGAGCAGCGCATTCTTGCGCTTGTCGTCGAGAATTCGGGCCAGGGCTTCGGCGCTTTCACACGGTGCCAACATGACGGCTGTGAGGTGGGCGGCGTTCTCCGGAAGGGCAGAGGGTGGACTTGCCACCGTGACGAGACCCGCACCGGCCCTTAGTGCACCACGTGCGGCCAGCCTCGCTGCACCGGAATGAAAGGCGGGACCGGAGACGACCACTGCATGTCCGCGCGCATACTTGTGTGCCTCCATGCGCGGCCGCGGAAACCTCCCGAGCCAGAGTTCGGGTGCGTTTTCGAAGCTGTTGGGCGCGAGGTCGCCTTCCAGAACCGCGGCGGGAATGCCGATA